>NZ_PXUD01000025.1:0-95728 GCF_003390965.1 Salinivibrio sp. HTSP | reverse complement strand
TACGGATTAACAGTCCGGCGTTCTACCAACTGAACTATGGGGGAATCGTCTTTGCGACAACGAGCGAGATGATAGGCAATCCATTATCTCGGTGCAACCCTTTTTTCAATAAATCCCCACACACTCGGCTCGAATGGCTAAAAAGGCAACAAATCAGACGATTAAACGATCACCTTTGCACTGACGTAGGTAAAAGTGCAAATATACGACATTGTAGCTGACTTCGAGGACCCAGAGACATTGGACAAAGACACATCGCTCCCACTGTTTATTGCCGGCCCCATGCTACGGCGGACGACACAGCATGAAGTGACCTTATGGTCAGTGCTGACACAAAAGCCCGACGATGGCACCGTCTCCGTTTATCAGCACAACCAGATATTAGCATCCATGCCGTTGTCAGCTGGACATTGGTTTCGTATTGGCGCGCATGCTTGGGTCGTACTTCATCATCTCCGTTCAGCGCATGGGTTTCCCGTCGATCGACCATTATCATACGACATACAGATCAACGGCAGTGGAATAGCGGACATCCAACCGGATGTCTTATATGACAACGAACGCGCTCCCTCTTTTTGTATTCCCTCAAAAGCCACCCATATCGCGCATGGCTCGTGCCGACATCCGCACCATCGCTGCGATGATGCCCTCGTGACCCTCGACCAACATTTGGCCACGACCCCGATGACACAATGGCCCAATATGTTGATTATGAGTGGCGATCAAATCTATGCCGATGATGTCGCCACGCCGATGCTGCAGCGTATTCGCCGGTTAATTGCCGTATTAGATCTCAAAAATGAGTCTTTTGAAGACGCGCCCATTGTCGACTGCCGGGCGTTGGATACACACCCGGACAGCTATGCTCAACGTGGCAAACTCCTCCCTAACCAGCGTGCAGAAAGGGGCAACCGCTTAGAAAAACTATTTGGGCAACCACTGCCTATTTTTACCTCCAAAACCGTCTCTAATCACTTGATAAGCTTTGCAGAGCATGTCGCCATGTATTTGCTGGTATGGTCGCCGGTTCCTTGGAAACTAACAGACAGCGCTGACCATCAATCCCCCAGTGGACTCACCGACGACCAACGCGCGCGCTATCAACAAGAAAAAGCCACCTTGGATGTGTTTCGCGCCGGCTTGCCTCAGGTGCAGCGACTATTCGCACACCTATCAACCTATATGATCTTTGACGATCATGACATCACAGATGACTGGAATATCACCGTCGGATGGGAGCAAGCCGCATATTTTAACCCCTTTTCTCGCCGTATTATCGGCAATGGCCTCATGGCGTATTGGTTGTGCCAAGGTTGGGGCAATGCCCCCGACAACTTTAGTCAAGACTTTCTCACTACGGCCCGCCAAAGCACCTATCAGCCCATTGATATTCGCGACTCGGACACACAAACAGAGGCTCATCAGGCCATGGTGGAGCAATGTCTGCGTTTTGAACACTGGCATTACACGGTGCCAACAACGCCACATCTCGTCGTGTTAGATACACGCACACGTCGCTGGCGCTCTGAGTCACGAATGAATAAGCCGTCGGGCCTGATGGACTGGGAAGCACTGATGGATTTTCAACATGATCTGTTAAGGCATGATAGCGCAGTGATTGTCTCTGCTGCCCCCATGTTCGGGGTTAAGTTTATTGAGGTATTGCAACGAGTCGCGACCTGGCTGGGCGTCCCCACTGTCGTCGACGCCGAGAACTGGATGGCCCACCCAGGGAGTGCCAACACCCTGCTGAGTATTTTTCGCCATCAACGTACACCCACCAATTATGTGATTTTATCTGGGGATGTGCATTACTCGTTTGCTTATGATATCCGAATCCGATTTCGCACCCATAGTCCGCGCTTGTGGCAAATAACCGCTAGTGGATTCAAAAATCGCTTCCCCGAGCCACTCCTCACCGTTTGCGAGTGGTGCGATCGCGTTTTATTCAGCCCACTGTCTCCACTGAATTGGCTCACTAAACGTAAGCGTATGCGCATTGATCGGCGCGATCCTGATACGCCAGGCCCTAAGCGGCTGGTCAATGCCAGTGCCGTGGGGTTAGTCACCCTCAATGAAGATGGCTCTCCACACACCATTGGCCTTCTGAAGACCGATGGCCAACGCATCGCTTTCCCGGAAAAGACAAACACCGAGTCAACTCGCCAGCTAGGTTACCGTGATTCTCATCGATGAAATTTGGATAATGGCGTAAGCAGGCCTAACCTTAGAAGGAGTTGGCCGATAAAAGGAGGCTTTATGCAAGGAGAAAACCACGCACTCGTTTTTGATTTCCCGGAGCATCGCGATCGTATCCATTATCTTAAGCAACATGACCCCGCGTTTCAGCTCGATGCACACCGCTATCATCAACTCGATCACCATATTCGTGGTCTAGAGATGAACCAAATTCCCACCAGCGACGATGTCTTTACCGCGATGAAACGACAGCGCGCGCACCTCAAAGACCGCTTGTACGAAAAGCTACGCACACATTAATGGGAGGTGAGTAATGCGTCTGTCGCATTCATTGTGCTTGGTGGTTCTGTTTCTAGGAACAATAGGGGCTGCAGTGGCGAAAACCATCAACACGGAGGCGGTGAGCCTTCGTGTTGAAACACTGAAATCCGGCTTTTCTCACCCATGGGGGATCACTGAGCTTCCGGATGGCGATCTACTGATTACCGAGCGCAACGGCAAGCTTAAACGGCTGACACCCAATGGATTGGTCGTCCCCATTTTAGGCACCCCAAAAAACGTGTTTCAAGAGGGACAAGGAGGACTATTAGATATTACCGTAGCACCTGATTTTGCGACCAACCAGCGTTTATATCTCTCCTACGCCGCCGTCGACGAGCGAGGACAAGCCGGGACTGAGGTAATGATGGCCACACTGTCTAAGGATGTACTGATTGACAGTCGTGTTATTTTCAAAGCCTTTCCAAAGCGCAGTGGCGGGCGCCATTTTGGCAGTCGCTTATTGGCCACTGCTGAGCATCTATATATCACGCTCGGCGACCGTGGCCACCGCGATCGCGCGCAATTTGCCGACGATCACCTAGGCACGCTCGTGCGTCTTAATCTTGATGGCACAGTGCCAGAGACTAATCCTTTCACACAGGTGAATGACAAACGTGCTGAAGTGTTTAGTTTCGGGCACCGAAATATCCAAGGCATCGCCCTCGATAGCACAGGTACACGTATTTGGGCCCATGAGCACGGTCCCCAAGGTGGCGATGAGCTCAACGTTATCCTCGCCGGCGAAAACTATGGCTGGCCGACCATAACACATGGCGTTAACTATGGGCTGGGCACACAAATCGGAGAAGGCACATCCAAACCTGGCATGCGCCAACCTGTGTATTACTGGGATCCCTCTATCGCACCATCAGGCATGACGATGGTGAACAGCCAGCAGTTTCCCATGTGGAAGGGGGATTTACTGCTCGGGTCGTTAAAGTTTGGCTTACTCGTCAGGTTAGAGCTGGAGAACGGCCAAGTCACACATGAAGAACGAATGTTCGACGGTCAGTTTGGCCGCATTCGCGATGTGATCCAAGCACGTGACGGCAGTTTACTCATCCTCACTGATAGAAGAAATGGCAGTGTATTGCGGGTCACACCATTGTCTCAGTCGTAGACCATTATCTCAGTCGTAGATAGGCGCTAGGAAAGACTGGACGTCAGCTCGCCATCATTGTGAGGCATCGACAGACGATATTGCCCACCATCGTAGTCTAAATTGGTGACCAACCACGCGCTTCGTGACTTAGAGCGTTCATCAAATTGAAACCCACAATGATAGCGACCGCCCATCAAACGGCAGTTCATTATAACGCCACTGATACCCATATCTTGACTTGCAGTGGTGTCGGTCAAACTCAACGATGCCGTTTGCGCCTCATCGAGTTGCAAGCCAACAGCGCGATAAGAAAACAAGCAGCCGCCGACAGAGAAGTCATGTATTGTCACCGAGATATCAGGTTTTCCATCGATGGTTAACAGCGCAGACAAGTCGACATTGAAACGCTTATCTTGGCGTAAAGGGGTCTCACTGGCCCCCTCACGAATAAGCTCGACACATAAAAGGGTGTGGTGGGCCTCCATCAAGCCTTGTACTTTTCCACCAAATCGAATCAGTGATCCATCGGCAGAAACACCATGAAGACGTAAACTATAACCGACCCCAAAATACTGCTTTTTCTGTTGGGCCGACAATTTAGGCAGTTGCAGATAACAAAAACGTTGCCCATCACTACCAATCAACAAGCCATTAAATCGAAATAGAGCTTTAGTCGGTGTCTGAATATGAACACGCACCAAGGTTGCCACCCCCAACTTCAGTATCGCTTGAGTGACAGCTAAAGCGATGACTTCTTGGTTTTTTTCTATCGCATTGAGTTGTTCTTTTCTGGGCATAATGACGTTCGTTATATTCCGTTAATATGAATTTCAGTATTTTCATCAAGATCGGTTGCCCTGAGTATAGATCGCACTATTCACCCATGTTACTTTTCGATTCATAACGCACGCATCTATCAAGGACACATCATGAAAGGGACGCTAAAACGGCTACTGTTCAGCACAATGCTGGTCTGCTCCCCCTTCGCCCAAGCCAGCGATCAAGCGGCATGTGGCAAGGTTTCTATCGCGGATATGAATTGGAACTCAGCCACATTAATAGCACATGTTGATCAATTTATCTTAGCGTATGGATATGGGTGTGATGTCTCTCTTGTCCCAGGCGATACCATGCCTACCGGCGTCTCAATGACGGAAAAAGGCGAGCCAGATATAGCGCCAGAGTTTTGGACAAACTCGCACAAAGCGATGTTGGACAAAGGCGTGCAAGCAGGACGATTACGGTACGCAGGCGATGTATTCTCACAAGGTGGCAACGAGGGCTTTTGGGTTCCCAAATACATGGTCGATCAACACCCCGAGTTAGCGACGATTGAAGGCATCAAAGCGCATCCAGAGCTGTTCCCTCATCCAGAAGATCCTGATAAAGCCGCATTCATGGGCTGCCCGGCGGGGTGGACATGTCAAATCTCAGCCCAACACATTTTTAACGCCCTTGAGTTGGACAAAGCCGGCTTTGAAATTGTCGATCCTGGCTCTGCAGCAGGCTTAGCCGGCACCATCGCGCGTGCCAATGAGCGAAAAAATTCTTGGTTTGGTTATTATTGGGCGCCGACGCCTGTGATGGGAAAATATGAAATGGTTGAAGTCGACTTGGGTGCCGATGTCAATTTAGCGCACTACAAACAATGTATCACTCAAGCAGACTGTCAATCGCCCCAGGTCACCGCCTTTCCCACCTCTCCCGTGCACTCGCTAACCACAGCATCATTTGCTGAGCAAGCACCAGCAGCATTCGAGTATATCAACCGCCGCGAATACGATAATCAAGTAATGAGTGACATGCTGGCTTGGATGGATACCTATCAAGCGGACGGTGAAATAGCCGCAGACGAGTTTCTTCGGCGCTACCCTGCCGTTTGGCATCAGTGGGTCGATGCACAAACCGCGCAACGTGTCGAAGACGCACTACGATAACGGTAGAATATACACTGAGAGGAATATAAGTAGACATGACTTGCCGAGGATCCAATTGGCCTCGGCAAGCCTAACAAGCGTGTCACTCGATCACGCCAAGCTCACGGAGGCGTTCCATCAAGTAACTGTTGGCAGTATGGCGATCAGACAGCACCACATCTGGCTTAGGGTGCAAAAATAGCGGCAACGAAATACGCGCTTTGGTTTTATCCGCGCCTTCCGGGTTCACGACACGGTGGGTGGTAGAAGGGAAGTATCCGCCGGATGCTTCTTGAAGCATATCACCGATATTGACAATCAAGTTACCAAAATCACAAGGCACATCTAACCAGCTCCCGTCTTTTGCTTTCACTTGCAAGCCAGGCTCATTGGCAGCCGGTAATATTGTCAGCAAATTAATGTCTTCATGAGCAGCCGCTCGAATCGCCCCAAGCTCTTCATCACCCTTTAACGGTGGGTAATGTAAAACACGCAATAAGGTCTGTTGGCTGCCATTAATCATACTGGACAATGGCTGTGAGTAGTGCTGACTCACTTCAGACGGTGACTGACGTTCAACCCATGACAGCAAGGTTTCTGCTAAATGCGTAGCATGCTCGTAATAAGACTGTAGATCACTTCTCAGTGCGTCAGGACACTGCCCCCAAGGGTAGTAGTGGAAGAATTCTTTTAAATCGCGCTTAGTATGACCTTTCGCGGTTTCTGCGACTTTGGCGGGAAAAAAGCCGTCTTGCGTATCGGGTTTATAGGTGAACAGATGCTTGTCTTCGGTATTAAAGAAACCTTCCCATTGCTGATAGATATCAGCGACCCATTGTTGCTGTAACGGGTGATTTTTTAATACACCAAACCCTGTTTCACGTAGGGATTTAACAAAGGCCTGCTCGGCATCAGGCGCATTAAAGTCAATGGCTTGCAGTGTCATAATGCTCTCGTAATCGTTTGCTTTTTATCATGAGGTAAGTGAAACAATAGTTTAACAGGCCGATCAGCGCACACAACGCAAAACTGTTCTCATAGAGAAACGCTTTGTTTTTTTACAAGCACGGTTGAGGTTAAATCATGCAGCCTCGAGATAGGCAAACAGATATCACGTGTTACACTCTATGCCGTTGTAAACGCATGGAGGTTATATGGGCGTTATTCGTTGGATCCTAGGCAAGATTATTCTGGTGATTGAGTCGTTGACTCAACCCAAGGCACCTCAGCTGAGCGCGACACAAAAACAGGCTATCGACACCTTGGCGCAGCAAGTTACCTTGTATCAATTTGCGGCCTGTCCGTTTTGTGTAAAAGTGCGCCAGGCCAGCCGCAAACTCGGCTTACCGCTGAACACCAAAGATGCGAAGCGTGATATAGACGCGCGGCAGGAGCTTGAACAAGGGGGTGGGCGAGTCAAAGTCCCCTGTTTGCGTATTCAAAAGGCAAGCGGTGAGGCGCACTGGATGTACGAGTCAGACGATATTATTGCCTATTTAAACAAGCAGGTCGCGCCGATAATTGAAAAATAATTAGACACAAGCGAGATCGGGGTCTATGGTTTTAGTGACAAGACTCCTTCGCTTGCCCCTTGTTGCCCGACTGGCTGATGCCTTTTATCGGGCTTTGCTAAACTGCCCTAGCACTGCGCCTGGGCAGTTTTCTTTTTAAACCTAACGGTTATCCATGTGACTATTGTCTACTCCCATCGATTCCATAAAGCACATTCATTTAAAAGCCATTAACATCACGTAAACCAAGAAAAGCGACATGCTTTCCCATTTTCCCTCGGAACGTATATCATTGCGGTCGTCGCTCTGACTTGAGTTAGGTTTAATCACAAACTAGCTTTAAAAAGATAGAGAAATAAGGAGTGTGACATGACAACGTACGATCCCAGGCAAACGATCAGCAAAAGCCGTTTTCCCAACCTGCTCATCTTTTTCGCGCTGTTGTGCCTGATGTTGGTCAGTCATGGTGTTAAAGCGAGAACTATTTTGACCCTTTATGGCGATGTCGCCAAGCACTCGTTTACCCGTGAAGAGCTGATGCAGCTGGCTGATCGTACGATTGAAACGAAAACCCCTTGGACGGAAGGTAAACAGGTTTTTCTCGGCGTGTCAGCACAAAAATTGTTGAAGAATCTCGACAAGCAAGGCCATGAATTGAAAGTTCACGCCCTCAATGATTATTGGTCTAAGATACCGACTGACGAGATCAATAAGTACAACCCGGTCTTCGCCATAAAGAAAAACGGCGAATGGATGCCTATTCGTGACAAAGGGCCGATTTGGGTTGTCTACCCATTATCCGAGTTTAATCAATACGACAATGAGATTTTACATAGCCGCATGGTGTGGCAAGTGAACCGTATCGAAGTATTAGGAAAAGAATAACAACGGACTGATGGGCTCAATCCCGGTTTTTGCCTGCACCACGAGCCTCTAGACCAAACCACAAATTTGCTAGGCAACACACAGTAGTAAAGGATTGTAACGGCATGGTCAAGCGCCCTCTTATTGGTTTCATCATTTTTGTATTTACCACTTTAGCCTTCGCGGCCGGGGCGCTTTACCAGTTTCACAATGCCTACGCACGGCAAGCCCTTCATACCCAATTGTCCGCATGGGCACTCGCACAAATGGAGCTCGAAACCTTAGAATTCCGTAATGAGCTTGCCTTGTACCTCGCCACCGCATCAGATAAACAGTCTCTTATCCTCTCTTATGACATCTTGTGGAGTCGCTATGATACGTTTTTAAGTAGCCAAGAGGCCGCGCCCATGCGCCGGGCCTTTGATGCTGAGCCTGTGGTGCAGCGCGCGTTTCGTTTAATTCAGCAATATGAGCAAGCGGTATTGAATGGTAACAGTCAGCGGCTAGAAGCCCTTCTGCATGAGATGGATATTGTTCTACCGCAAGTGCGTAACCTGATGGTGAATAACTTCACCGGCCCTGCCGCTATCGAGCAGCGCGCGTTTTTACAGCACCAGTTACAAACCATGTATGCGGTCATTTTTATACTGATGGTGTTGTTGATACTGTTTGCCTATCGCCTCTACCGTAACAGCAGCAAGCAACAGAAAATGGCATGGCACGACAGTCTTACCGGTCTACCCAATCGCAACTATCTGCTGGAATACCTCTACAAAGCCGCTGATAAAAAACAAATTCATACCTTGTTGTTGATCGATGTTCGTCGTTTTAAAGACATAAACGATCTGATGGGCTATGAGCAAGGCGATCTCGCGCTGACGCAGTTAGCCAATGAGCTGAAAAGCATGTGCTTGCCCTACGGCTATCCTTGCGCACGGATCAGTAGTAATGAATTTGCGGTTCTCGCATACACCGACAATCGCCACCTGAGCTTTTTTACTCAACCTTTGTGCAACGCGCTGCGAAGCGCGATCGACAGTGTCTATCCCGGCCATCGATTAGCGGTAGCCATCGGTGTCGCTAAGAGCCTCGATTTGGATGATAATGTCATCAGGAATCACCGCCAGTTTGCCAACCAGCTACTTAACAACGCCGATCTCGCCCTGATGAAGGCCAAGAAAGCGCCTGTGACACAAGATAGTGTTGATATCTTCAAAGCGGAGTATGAGCAAGAAGCCAAGCAACGTCGTCAATTACGCGATGAACTCAAGGCGCACCTCGACGACCCCTATCAAGATGCACTCTATGTATTGTTCCAACCCATGGTGGCGGCGACGTCAACACGCCTTGGCTGTGAGTGTTTGATTCGTTGGGACCATGCTGAATTTGGCCCTATAAACCCAGCCCTCATCATCAATATCGCCGAAGAATCAGGCCTGGGTCGGGCACTAGGCGCTTGGCTTTTGCGCCAAGTCTATTTGGCATTAAACACCGAATGGCAGACCATCAATGAACGTATTGATATCGCCATCAATCTCTCCGATTCATTTTTCAACGAGTCCTTAATTGCCGATGTCATCACTGTCTTTTCCGACCACCCCGAGCAACGTAAACAACTGATTTTTGAGGTGACAGAGACGATGACCATTGAAGATATGGGCCGCTTCAATTTGTTGATGAATCAACTGCGCGATGTCGGTATTCGGATCGCACTGGATGATTTCGGCACCGGTTGGTCATCCATGTCCGTACTCAGCCATCTGAATTTTGATAAAGTCAAAATTGATCGCTCGTTTGTCACCGGCATGGCCCATACATCGCGCCAGCATGTGCTGGTAGATACCATTTGTTATATGGCACACCAACTCGGTATTCGCGTGGTCGCCGAAGGCGTCGAAACACAAGAGCAACTCACCAGTCTAAAACAGATGGGCGTCGATGAATTTCAAGGCTACTTTTTCGCCAAACCGCTATCGGCGCTAGACTTTTATGCGTTCTGCATCGATCACTTAAATCATCAAGACAGGGAGTTGATTAATGATTAATCAAACACTTCTTCAATGTCGACCACTTTTGAACGGTTAACCGTAATTTTCCAACGCTGATATACCGTCGGCTGCCCCTTTATCCGCTGACAACTAACCAGGTTAAATTGATGCCGCTTCTCTACCGAGTCTTTGAGTACCTGACCTTCATTGAGCCGGTATAAGCGCTGACTACCGCGATCCATGAGGCGAGAAAAAGAGCGGAAGTCAAACTTCCACACGTCACGGGTGGTGTCATAGCCCGACAAAAAACGGGTCGTCTCGAGCTGTGTCTTCACTTTCAGCCTCACCACCGCTTCTTCTCGTTGACGAAGCTTACCACGCCGCAGTTTTTTCACTTCATCTGGCAGAGCAGCATAATCAATATAATCTAGCCACTCTAACTGCCGACCTATTTGTCGATTGGATGTAGGATCAATAAAGCGCTTTCGCCACTTGGGACGTCCTTTACGAATCCAGCGCCACAACGCATCACGTAGGTCATCTTTAAAGATCTCCCGCAACGCATACACACCCGCCATCGCCAACACGAACGATAACGTAATTTCGCCTAAGTATTGGCGTGCACGCACAATAACGGTAGTGACAAATAGCATCACAAACGCCGTCGCAGTGGCTTTAGCCAGTTTGTTTAGGTTTTTGCCTAGCGCCTGCGGCACTTGGCGAATCGTCACGGGAAACTCAATCAAACGGCGCGCAAGGCGCATCTTATTAACCATACGGGTGGGATCGCGGCGCGCTTTATCCGAGTTATAACGGTTGACGAGACGGTGCGCCTCTTCGGCTTGGCACAATTCAATCAATTGCTGGCGTACATCCTTGTAGACGTTTCCACGCGGCATATGGGCCAATAACGACAGAAAACGTTGCTCCGTCAACCAAGATAAATAATTATCTATATTATGGTAATACTTGAGTAGCTTGGTGTTTTGCGGTTTGTAGCGCCGGAGTCGTCGCAAAATCTCCACCGCCATCTCTATCGTGTCTTCTAATTGCTCTAGCGCCTGTTCATCCTCGAGCCCAGAAACGGATTCAAAAAAATCATGCGTCGCTTTTTCGAGCGATAGCGCATACTGATACGCATAGAGACTCAAGCTCACTCGATATTGTTCGGTTGGCAGTTTGTCACGACTGGCCAGGCGAGCATGTACCAAGGGCAGATGATAACGAGACGTAAAATACGTCCGACTATTGGTGAGAACACGGTAATAGAATTCATCTTCAGACAGCACATGCTTACCAAACTTAAGCTCACCAGGGACAAAGAGATAAAACTCAACCTCTTGGGCACTGACTTCCTCGTTGAGTACAGCCACCCTAACTGATAAGCCCTCATGTTTGTCTACCGTGATCACGACTGCTCTCCTGTGAACGCCAATAAAGTTGCTACCAAGCGGATCCCCCATCATACCCATGCGGTCAAGGTGTTACGAGTATCGCACATTTATCGCAACACGAGTGAAAAACCGCCATATAGACAGCATTAAGCTGTTCGTTTTTTAGTCAATCGATCGTGTTGGGGTTGCTTTCCACGACTCACGTGCATTGCCGCGATTGCTTACAAAGAAATTAACGGGGTTATCCACAGATACAGTAGATAACTTTGCCCTCACAGCGCTAAATATAGTTTAGGTCGCACAATATATAGTATGCATATGACGTCATCCTCTCCCAGATCCTAAACTAACCGCGAAGTCGTTTGGGCCAGTCGAGAAAGCAAAGCTGTGCATGCGTATTCGCGACCTCTGTCCAATGTTCGACCGGATACTGCACCACAGCCACCCCTGACGTCGGTAAGTTATCCTTAGTCATCCCCACGCCATACAGGTAATCGTTTAGTGCGGGGTTATGGCCAATAATCATCGCCACATCGTGTTCTAACTCAAGTGCTTGGATGGTATGAATGATTGCAGATGCATGCTCACTGTATAGCTTTTCCTCTAAAACAATGGGCGGCTTGTCGGCAAGCGTTTGTGCCACCAGCACGGCAGTATCTTTTGCCCGTTGCGCGGTGCTGGTCACAATCGTTTGCGGCTGATGCAGCCACGCGTTCAAGCGCTCCGCCATTTGTGGCGCTTGCCGAAATCCTCTCGGGTTGAGCGGACGCGCGTGATCATCAAGGCTAGGATCATCCCAACTGGATTTTGCATGGCGCATGAGAAATACCGTTTTCATCGTCTCCCTCCTTGTTCAATAAAAAAAGCGAGCCACGGCTCGCTTTTGTTCACACGGGTGCCTAGGCGGTTTAACTCGCCACAACTTGGCGTAAACGCTCCTGCACCACATTAACCAACAGGTCGGGCTGGAATTTAGAGATAAACTGATTACAGCCCACTTTCTCAACCATTGCCTCATTGAAGCTCCCGCTTAATGAGGTGTTCAATGCAATGTATAAATCACTCATCCGGCTATCAGAGCGCACTTCGTGCGTCAGTTTATAACCGTCCATTTCCGGCATTTCCGCGTCAGTGATCATCAGCAAAATTTCGTCACTCACGTTTTTGCCTTCATCGCACCAACTCTTCAGCAAATGCAGTGCTTCCGCACCATTTTTTTTAATGATGCACTCGACACCAAACTGCGACAAGGTTTCACTAACCTGCGCCCGCGCCGTCGATGAGTCATCAACAACCAATACTCTCTGTCCCGCCATATAAGGGGTCAAGTGGGGGTCGAGGGCATCTTCAGAAACGCCAACTTCATACGCAACGATCTCAGCCAGTACTTTTTCCACATCGACAATTTCCACTAAACGCGTTTGCCCGTCAAAGTCTTGGCGAGTAATGGCCGTTAAGTAATTATTGCGCCCTGAACTGGAGGGCGGCTCCATGATCTCATCCCAGCCCATGTTTTTGATATTGATCACCTGCCCAACGAGGAATGCTTGGATAGTGCGGTTATATTCAGTCACGATAACGTTACACTCATCCGACATGCCTATCGATCCCATGCCGATGGACTGGCGTAGGTCAATCACCGGAATAGATTTGCCACGAATCATGGCAACGCCACGAATATTAGGATGCGATCCCGGCATTTGGTTGAGCTTTGGCACTTTAATGACTTCACGTACTTTAAACACGTTGATGGCAAAAGGTTGGGTAGAGCCAAGGTAAAACATTAAAAGCTCGAGGCGGTTTTCACCCACCAATCGTGTCCGCGAATCTACCGAATCTAAAATATTGGTCATAGTTCACTCAACCGTCGTGTTACTGCTCATTCGCATTTATCCGGACACGTAAACCCTTGCTAACGTGCCTCAATGTTGGGGGCTTTTGTGTCGCGTTGCACTGTGACTTCACGTCCCGTGACAAAAAGCGTGTGTCATTCTTATTTTAGGTAAGATACAGCCACAGGCAACCTCTTTGCGTAAGGTGACGCCTAAATGACTGGCTCACCGAGTCTATATCTTTCGCTATCTTAGCAAAAGGCATGGCTTAAAAGCGTGGTATACACCACGTTTAAATGAGACTATCAATAAGTTTCAAATATGAGACAATAGCAGGCAAAAGTTTTATCTTTTCGCCCGTTAGCCCTATCCTTGGGGGTAAGAATAGGTGATTTAAGACAACACTGTTACCATACTCAAAAGAATGACGATAACACGCAGAGTGATGCTATGAAGAGCAAAGCGAATCAAGCACAAGGCATGTTGATGTTCCGCCTCACCGCCACCCAATCTTTCGCGATTGGGACGCTAAAGGTACGAGAAATCATCCCCTTTCAGCCGCTCACGGATTTGCCGGGATCTCACCCAACGGTGATCGGAACCACTAGCTTCCGTGGCATCGCCACCCCTGTCATTGATATGGCAAAAGCGATTGGCTACAAACCCGTTGCTAAGTCAGAATGGGAGTCTTGCTACATTATCGTGACCGACTGTCAGCGTCGGGTGATGGGCTTTTTGGTACGTGGTATCGATAAAATCAGCGAGTGCGACTGGCGCTCTATTTCCGAGCCCCCTGAAACCTTGGGAACACGTGCTTTTTTAACCGGGGTGATGCACATCGACGATAAGCTGGTGCAGCTTCTCGATGTGGAGTACATCATGGAACACATTTTCCCCTCTGCGCCTGATAAATTACACCCCATCCTGGCTGACGTGGATCGTGAAAAGCTTAAACCGATGAATATCCTCTTGGTCGATGATTCACTGACCGCTAGGCGACAGCTTTCAGAGGCACTCGACAGTATCAATATTCCTTATTTTGTCACCAACAATGGCCTAGAAGCGCTGCAAATGATGAAAAATGCCGCCTCTGCAGGCAAGCCATTTGATATCATTGTCAGCGATATCGAAATGCCTGGGATTGATGGCTATGAGTTAGCGTTTGAAATCCGCAGCGATGATAAACTCGCCGAGGCGTATCTTATTCTCCATACCTCATTATCGAGCGATATCAGTGTTGATCGTGCGAAACAAGTCGGGGCGCACGAAGCACTGACGAAATTCGATGCCACTGAGCTGGTACAGGCCATGTTGCGCGGCGCAATGATGAAAACATCCGGCTCATCGGTCAAGCTCGAAGGCAGTCCAACCGATTACTAAGGGTATGACCGCATTATCGGTGAGCCTTGATATGTGTCATGACACTGTCAATGCTCACCTGTTATCGTTGCCACCATCAATTAGCGAAGAAGGTAGGGTGACGGTTTAGCCAGCTGAATGGGGTTGTTGATAAACAGGCCTCACCATGTCTTTTCTTCACCCGCCTGTTTTATTCAAGTGTTTAAAAACTCCCCACTTCAAGCGCAAAAAGACTGGGTTTGCCGCAGCGCTTGTGGTTTAATTTTTTCATACTTCAAAAAATAGAAGGCGACTACTATGACCAGCGTATACGAGATTGTTAAGCACTCACGACAAAAGAACAAATTGAAGCGCGAAATCCAGGACAACGACAAGAAAATCCGCGACAACCAAAAGCGGGTGGTGTTGTTAGAAAACTTGCTCGACTACATCCAGCCTGAGATGTCGTATGAGGAAATCGTTGAGATCATCAAAAACATGAAAGGCGATTATGAAGATCGCGTTGATGACCACATCATCAAAAATGCGGAGATCTCTAAGCAGCGCCGTGAAATAAGCCGCACTATCAAAGAGTTAACCAAGCAAAGTAAGAGCGGTAAGTAATCCCGCGAGCACAAAACAACAAAAGGTCTACGAGTCAGTAGACCTTTTTGATACGCCTCCTAATAGCTTCCATCGCTTCCCCACACGAAAACGCCTGACCTCATTGATGCGCCACCGTACCTCTGAGCACTGATATCTATCAGAACAATCTTTATTAATCCCTTACATTTACCACGCCTTTTATGCGTTATTTTTCACCAATTTACGTGAAATATGGCAATTCGGTTATCAATGTATTGACATCGTTAGCAAAGATCAATAATCATAATGATATCCATTATCATTTGATTTTGGAATTAAGGTAGTGACGAAGAAGTACTGCAGGGACGCAGCCTCATCATGCCCTGCAGGGTTGTGACGTATAAGGATAATTATGAACACCATAAAAGCAGTCGGCTTTTCACTCTCGCCGCTGGCGTTAGTGATCAGCGCCCATCTCGCCCATGCCGCCCCTTCTGCGGCCAATACCGAAACCATCATTGTAACCGGTAGTAAGATTCAAACGACCATCGCCGATTCCGCCAGCACCAACTGGGTGATCACCAATGAAGAGTTAACCCGTGAAATTCAAGGCGGTGAGTCATTAAAAGGCGCGCTCGGGAAGCTGATCCCAAGCTTTGACTTTGGCAGCACCAACGCACGCACCAACGCCTCACAGAATTTACGTGGCCGCAGCGCGCAAATCATGATTGATGGCGTTGCTCTGAATGCTGCTCGAACCATCAGCCGCCAACTGGATAGTATCGACCCCTTTAATGTCGCGCGTGTTGAGGTACTGTCAGGCGCAACTTCCATTTATGGCGCAGGCGCAACCGGCGGTATTATTAATATCATCACCAAACGCGGTGAAGCGGGCGATGCGCAACTCGAGGTGCAGACTGGCATCACCACTGGGTTTAACAACAGCGACGATCTCACCAAGCAAGCCGCGGTCGCGGTCTCCGGCGGCAGTGATAGCTTGCAAGGGCGCTTATCCGTCGCGTATGAAGGTAAAGGTGCAGCCTACGACGGCAATGGCGATCCTATTCTGCCCGATGTGACCCAAACCGATACCCAATTCAATGACAGCATTGATGTCATGGGTAGCCTCGATTACCGCCCAGATGACCAACAGCACCTTTCCCTAACCGCGCAATACTATGACAGTCAGCAAGATACGGATTATGGGATTGATTATGGGCCTAAAACTAGTATTCCAGTTGGTGCGATATATCCCAAATATGCTGGCTTTGGTAATGTTGAATTATATTCAGGACTACTAGATTCATCATATCTAAAACGTTCCAATGGTTTATCGTTAGATGAGCAGCCTTTTACCGAAAGGTTGATGCTTAACACTCAATATAGTCACGCTAATGTCGCTGGTCACTCCCTTTTGGCTCAAGTCTATTACCGCGAAGAGACATTCGGGAACTTTCCCTTTCCAATGATTTCCGAGTCATTCAAGCAAAAAGTTGATTACGCTCTTTCTGGTGATATATCAGCTCCCACACTAGCATTCGGTGCCTCAGAGCAGAGCAATGACGTACTAGGCGGAAAGCTGCTGCTACAAAAAGACTTTACTCAGGCAACACTGAACTATGGTGTGGACTATTCACATGAGACTTTTAGTGCATTTCAACGTATCTACGAGCCGTCAGTTAGTGCAACGAGCCAGGGGTTAAACTTTAAACACAAAGCAAATATCGATCGTTATCCTGACTTCACCACACAAAATGTCGGTGTCTTCAGCCAAATTGATTGGGCAATCACAGATAAAACCAACTTGTTCGCTGGTATTCGCTATCAAAATACGGAGTACGATGGTGATAGTTTTGTCAGTGCATATAAGCAACTCGCTACACTGCTAGACGGAAAACCGCAGGCAGAAGCTATCCCTGGCGGTAAAGCGGATAAAGATATATGGCTCTTTAATGCCGGTATTAAATATGATCTTACTGACAAGCAGCAAGTATGGGCAAACTTTAGCCAAGGCTTTAACATGCCTGATCCCAGTAAGTTTTACGGCTATGGCTCATATTCTGGCTCTTCTTTAGATGATTACGTTAGCGTCAGTAATGTAGGCCTTGATGGTCAAAAAACAGATTCTTACGAGCTTGGATGGCGCCTCAGCAATGCGTCATTTAACACTCAGTTATCTGCGTATTATTCACTTTCTGACAAAACCTATAAATACTCTAATACACAGCTCGAATTAGACAACAATGAGCAGCGTATTTATGGCTTAGAAGGTCAAGTCAACTACTATATTTCTGATAATTGGTACTCTCGCTTGCAAGGTCATCTTGTCGAAAGTGAGGAAAAAGATAAAGGCACTTGGAAAGACTTGAGTATCTACACCGCCAGCCCATCAACTGCGATGGCAGCGATCGGATACGATAACTTCGATTGGGGCACTGAGCTTAACCTGCAACATGTTGGTGACTTATCAGATAAAGAGGGTGATCGCCTCGAGGGCTATGAACTTGTCGGTCTCAATGGTTATTACACCTTGCCAGTCGGTCAAATTAACTTTGGTATCCAAAACCTACTGGATAAAGATTACCTAACTATTTGGAGCCAAAAGGCACAAAAAGTCTACAGCCCAAGTATTCCAGCAGATCTAGTCACCTATCAAGGTGTCGGCCGTACCTTTAGCTTGAGCTACAGCGCCACGTTCTAATTATGTTCCTTTTCGCGCCCAGTCCTCGCTGGGCGCCTCTTCTCCCAATGTATTTCAACCATAGTTGCACCACAACATTGCCCAGTAAGCCCGTGTCTGTAAGGAGTTGTGATGACACACCCTAAAAGCGCGACACAAACTGCTAGGTGGCAACCGCTCACTTTGACCTTGATTGCGGCTTTGATGGGCATCGGTCAGAACGGACTCTTGGTCTCGCTCCCCCTACTGGTGGCGCAAGGTGGCTTTTCACTGTCGACATGGGCAGTGATTATTGCTGTAGGAAGCGTGTTATTTCTCCCTGCCGCGCCATTTTGGGGACGGATCAGCGACCAACATGGTCCTAAGTTTGTGGTCCTGCAAGCACTAGCCGGCATGGCGATTAGCTTCGCGTTATTGCTCGCAGCGACACTGGGCGCACAGAGCAGCGCTAACCCATGGCCTTGGTTGGCGCTTGCAGTACTGGCTCGGGTGATCTACGGCTTAACGGTCGCAGGGATGGTGCCTGCTAATCAGCATTGGGCCGTGTTACTCGCCGGGGAAGCGCGCCGTATGCAAGCGATTACCTCCATTAGTATTGGCTTAAGCCTCGGCCGACTCGCTGGCCCGTTGATTGCCTCAGCCGTATTAGTGATCAGCCCCTACGCTTCACTGACGTTGATGCTACTGCTGCCCGTCTTGGCGGCACTGGTTGTCAGTGTGATGCCTCACTGCGCGGGTAAAAAGGACGAATCTCATTCATCCGCCAATCTGTGGTTAGCGCCCAAAGCCATTTGGCCCTACATGGGTTACGGCCTTGCCGTATGTGCAGCGATTGCGCTGTTGCAATACAATCTCACCCCCATGCTCAATACCCTCACCGAGTGGTCCGCTGATCATGTCAGCCACACCATCGGCTATTTACTGACGTTAAGCGGTATCGCCACCTTAGCCGTACAAGTGTTGGTGGTAAAAAGGCAGCGTCTGAGCACCGAGCGTATGCTAAGCATTGGCGCAATCAGTCTGGTGTCAGGCTACACGATGCTATTGATGCCAAATTTTGCCGCGTTAGTGATGGCAATGCTGGTGATATCTGGCGCCTGCGCACTCCTTATCCCTGCCTATACCAGCCAAGCGATGCAACAACTTGACGATCAACCGGGAAAGGTCAGTGGTTATATTGCCATGGCCCATACACTGGGTTATGGACTGGCGTCCCTGCTAGCAACGCTCACGCTCAGTTATCCGCCACTGCCTACGGTCACCTGCATATTGCTTTCCTGCGTGGTTGCCATTGGGATATTTATTATCAAACCGCCCGCTCCGTCCTGCTAACTCAGCTCTCTTAGCAAGCTTTCGCTGCTCGTGCGTCCTATCTCTAGGCAGCGAATAATACTTAATCACTGCCGCCAAGCTTGGTAAGGCATGTTTTTGACTTAAACGTCGCCAAAAACTCAAGAAGACGACTTCGACGGAGCGGTGCACCAATGACATGGCCTTGCACACGCGTGCAGCCTTTTTCTCTCAAAACGTCGATTTGGTTTTGATTCTCGACCCACTCAGCGACCAACTCAATATTGAGTAAGGTCGCACTCTGGCAAATTGATGACAAGATCACTTCATCCGTTTCACTCTGACCGATATGACGGACAAAGCGACCATCAGTTTTTATCACGTCAAAAGTAGGCCATCATGGGCTGCGGCCTCCTATCATCGCCTCATGGACTGGCGGGAACATACGCTCAGCATGATTGCCCGAGTCGGGCAACACAATCGTCAATGTCGTTATCCTTCACGAGCCCCTTCCATGTTTATGCTATATGCACAGGAAAAACGCCGTCGTATTACGATCTGACGCACTCAAATCGTCTCTTTATACGATTGAGTAAAAAAAGCGCCGATATTGGCCGACCAAGACTGTAAAAGCTTGGCTTTGTCGATATCGTTCGCATTAATCCACTGACGGCAGTAATGCAATAGCGCCCCATCCTTGGTGCGCTCACTGTCAGGGGACAATGGGATGGCACCGCTTGCCAGCACAATCTCTGCAAACTCATAGTCATAGCCCCACAAAATAATGATATAACTCGAGACGACGAGCGCGGTATCAAAACGAACGGGTAAATCGCAAATGGGATTGTTGCCATTGTCACGACAGCCAAGCTCTCGCGCCATTAGCTCCCCTAACGCAGACAACACTGATGCAAGATA
Organism: Salinivibrio sp. HTSP; assembly: GCF_003390965.1. Taxonomy (NCBI): domain Bacteria; kingdom Pseudomonadati; phylum Pseudomonadota; class Gammaproteobacteria; order Vibrionales; family Vibrionaceae; genus Salinivibrio; species Salinivibrio sp. HTSP. Next base: position 75,790 of record NZ_PXUD01000025.1, on the reverse strand, counting down.
CAAACGCTCTGCGCGCGCTTTGTCATACCCGAGGAATAGCCCCAGCGACTTACTCACATTAGCCAGTTCAATATGTTCATCCACCACCGCATAGTGTTCTTGGGTGGACAAGTGCTTAAAGGCATTATGTCCCACCATTGTCGCGGCAATTGACTCGACCGATTGAATGCCCAATCGATTTATCGCTGTCTCTAGTGACCATGTTCGGTTTCGAAAGCCCAAATAAGCAGAATTAGCAAGCTGTAAAAGTCGGGCAACTAAGGGAGGCTCTTCACTGACCACTCGTGCAATTTGTTCCATGTCCGAATGGGGATCATTAATCGTGGCACGTAAATGGCGCACACAGTCAGGCAAGACGGGGAAGTCCTCAATACCGACCAACCGGTTACGCGTTTCAGCATCAATCGGCAACTTATGGAGACGCTCAACACTATTCAGCACATTATTGAAGTCATCTTCAGAGAAGGGTTTGGGTAAGACGAAGTGCACACTGGGCGTGGCTAATTCAGTAATTTTTTGGCGTGTGTTCCCTGTTATCAGCGCACGTATCGTACCCGGGAAACGTGCCCGAACTTGGTCTAGTAATGCATCCCCTTTGAGCTTGGACATCAAGAGATCACTGATCACCAAAGACGGGGGCTGATCCTCTAATAGGCCTTTTTCCCACTGGGTAGGATCCTTGATCAAGCTGATCGCCCAACTTGGTTTCAAGCGGCGAATCTCCCGACCAATCGCCTTTAATGTGAGTTCGTCATCGTCAACATAGATGATATGGAAACGCGGCCTAGTCATGCTTCCCTCGTCTTCTGATCGTTGTCCTCAAGCCCCTTAACACTATCGCTAGGTCGCCAATAAGAGAATAATCAACGCCTCGGCGTGTCCCTATGAAGCGTTATCCAAGATGAGATGCCCAGCGATCCTATCAATAAGCGTAGTCCAAAATTCCAGACTGTCTTGGGCTAAGCGCAGAAATAAGCCGTGTCTCGCTGACGTTTATGGAGGGTGGGGAAAGCGGGCTCAACATCGTTAAGCCCGATATCAATGCGATCTATCAAGCGCTGAAATTATTCAAATTCAAACTGTACCATGACCGGATAGTGATCAGAGAGTTCATTGTAGTAACCATCATGATAGTTTTGTCCAGCCGCTTGCGGCCACTCGCCTTCAAGGTAGTCCCAATACCAACGGTCGTTAGCGGTTAACTGTACCACCTGCATCTCAGGTTGATTAGCTGGCACGGCATGATCACGGCTCCACAAAATATAATCTAACGTGGTGTTGTAGTTAAGATCATAGTCAAAGTGATACGCGTTCGCTTTCGTAAACCAATTGTGTTTGGCAGAAAAAGACGTTACTTCCGGCTCGGTAAAGCGCAATGCGCCATTTAATGCTGCTTTCATGTCTTTAATTTCATCTTGGCGGCTCCACTCCACATTCATATCACCACCAATAATCACAGGCTCGTCAGCCGGGATCGCCGCCTTGTCGATAAAGTCTTTGATTTCACCTAGCTGACCCAGACGCACTTGATGCTCTTCGTCAGACATCCCATCATGCGTGGCTTGTAAATGGGTGCCAATTAGGTGAAAAGCTTCGCCTTCTTTGTCAATTTCGACGTATGCAAAGCCTTTGTTGGCTTGGTAGTCCCAGCTACCTTTCAGGCTGTGATGATAAACGTGCGCTTTCTGAGTCAAAATGGGGTACTTGGAGAGAATGGTCACGCCGCCACGCACGACAAATAAAGAATTGGAGCAATCCCCAGTCAGCGCATCCCAACCTTCTCCGCTACAGTCTTGTCCGACATTCGGTGTTTGATAAGGGTACAGGCTTGCAAGCTGATTCATCGCTTGCTCAGCTTCAGCGTTGAAGGCCTCGCTCACCAAGATCACATCAGGCTGCGTGTCCATGTCGGCAATGGCTTGCGGCAGACGGGCTGCACGCTCAGCTTGATCCCAGTCTTGTAGGTTGCTGAGTTGCATAATGTTATACGCCATGACATTAAGCTGACCCGCATGCGCACTGAGGCTAAGCAGCAACGCCGCTGCCGTTGAGAGCAGTTTATTGATTTTCATGTTTCCTCTTTTCGTTTTGCTTTCTAATTGTTATCGGTGTTTCGCCCACCAAAAGATTAGAAGCCTAACGAAAATCATTTGAGACGCCCCAGTATTTGTTTACTTTTTCTGATAATTTTGTAACTAATATCACGTTACTTGTATTACGCCATTAATGCGTCACTAAGTAGGTTTGCGAGGTAAAGGTATGTTTTCTCAGCATGGTCGCAAGCTCATGCTGCCTAACAGGTTTGGCAATATAATCATCCATCCCCGCGGCTAAGCACGCTTCCTTGTCTTCCGTTGTCGCATTCGCGGTCAGTGCAATAATGGGGGTTCGGTTAAAGCGTGATTCTTGTGCCCGAATGTGTTCAGCGGCTTGATAACCGTCCATCACAGGCATTTGACAATCCATGAAAATCGCATCAAAAGGTTGGCTTTTCCATAGCGCTAACGCCTGCTCACCATCGGCAGCCGAACGGACATGTACCCCTAGCTGAGTCAATATCGCTTCAGTCACTCGTTGGTTAACTTTGGAATCTTCCACGACTAAAACATGCAACCCAGCCAGTGAGGTGCCTTTTCCGGTAGAGCGTACGACCCCCAGCGTCGGTTGGCGCTGTTGTAAGATCCGCACCAAATGCGCTTTTAAGTCATTAAATTGGTAGGGACGACCTAAGTAACCCTCTATGCCTGAGCGTTCAATCCGCGGCTTATCTAATGCATCAGGCGCCGCCGTTAACATCATGATCGCAGGGCTTTTATCTGCAAATGTAGCAATGATCTGTTCTGCCAAGCGAAAGCCATCCATTTTGGGCATCACTTTATCGAGTAAAATCACTTTAAAGGGATAGTGGCTATCAAGGCGTTCGCGAATTAAAGGGATCACGTCATCCGGGTGCATGCAGCATGTAACCTGGCAGCCAAGGTTGCTCAATTGTGCCGTGGTGATGCGCATGTTTAAACGACTATCGTCTACCAATAACATCGGCGCACCGGCAAAAAGATAAGCCTCGACCGGCGTGGCTAAAGGAATATCCGCACACTCAAAACGCACGGTAAACGTAAATAGACTGCCCACACTCACTTCACTGTTGAGGGTGATTCGCCCCCCCATTAAGTTGACAATTTGCTGTGAGATGGCAAGCCCCAGCCCTGTGCCTCGAGCGGCGGCGGTTAAAGAATCACCTTGTTCAAATTTACCAAAAATACGGCTTTGTTCTTCAACGGGAATGCCTGGCCCGGTATCGCTCACTTCAAAGCGCAGCACACTGGCGGTATCCTCGTCGCTCACTTGCTTGATAGAGACAACCACCTCTCCACGCTCAGTAAACTTGATTGCATTACCCACCAAATTAATCATCACTTGGCGTAATCGCGGTGCATCGCCGATCAACAATGGGGAAATATCAGCGTCTATCTCGCAGCGAAAGGCGAGTTGCTTTTCCTTGGCACGAAGAATGAACAGGTTCTCGAGATCTTTCCCTAACTCAAATATATTGAGTTCTAATGGTTCCAGCTCTAACTTACCTGCTTCGATTTTAGAGAAATCGAGGATGTCGTTAATGATATCTAATAACGACATCGACGACGTTTCTAACATCTCGACAAACTCTTGTTGCTCGTCATTTAAGCGTGTGCTCTTTAACAGTGAGGCCATCCCAATAATGCCGTTCATTGGTGTGCGGATCTCATGGCTCATATTGGCCAAAAACTCGCTTTTCTTTTGACTGGCCTTTTCAGCGTCGTGCTTCGCGTCCTCTAGCTGCGTCAGTTGTTGCCCTAGCGCTGTGATCATGGCGTTATAACGCGTTTCAAAACCCCGCCAATGATGAAATTGGCGTGGAACCTGAATCGGTGTGGGTATGCCATTCTCCCACTGGTTAACTTGCTGGTGTAGCGCCAATAACGGCCTATCTAAGTGGCGGCGCACAATCCACATAGAGCTGATAATTCCCAATCCTGACACCGCCAACCATCCAAGAAAAACCCACTGGGCACTATCACCAAAATAGGCGTTTAACGCCGTGTAATTTGACGCCACCTCAAGTTGCCCAAGGGTATACTCGTTCCCCTCGTCGGTTGCAATTAACGACCAACGCTTTTGCAACGACTGTGCAGCAGGCTCCACGCCGCGCTCAATTAACGAGCCATCGGCATCATATACATGGATATAGTCAATCTCAGGTTGGGCGATGAGCTGCTCTATCTGTTGCTCAAAAGCTTGCGTTTCCACACGCCATAGATGCCCAGTCATCGCACTGACATCTCTGTTGCCTACCTGTTGCAAGGCGCGCTCGACATCTGCTTTGTGCGTTTGGTAATCGCCCAGCAGGAGAAGCGCCGTAAACAATGCAGTCAGTACGGTCCAGCTTAAGGCTAGCTTGGTAACGATTCCCGCAGAAAGCGAAGGGCGTGTCAGGGGGCTACCTACCTTCATAATCACCTTTTTAGTGGGAAAGCTTCTCTGCTAATCATAGAGTCTAATCTTGTTTTGGGCGAGAAATGTCCTAGTTAGTAGGCGAAAAAGGACAAAAAAGGCGCTCCCAAGGGAGCGCCTGCCACACGCAATGTCTACAAATGATGACACGCTACCGATTGGAGTCAGTTTATCCGGATAACCCGTATCGCTGCCCCAAGCGGGTTTGTTATATGCCGTTTCAGTTAGTCCAATACACCACGACGCATTTGATCCAGCTCGATAGACTCGAACAAGGCTTTAAAGTTACCTTCGCCAAAGCCTTGGTTACCCTTACGTTGGATAATTTCAAAGAAGACCGGCCCAATAACAGTATTGGTGAAAATTTGCAGCAAGATGCCGCTGTCTACGTCACCGTCAATCAATACACGGGTGTCACGCAACTCGTCGATGCTTTCTTCATGGCCGTTGACACGCTCGTTGATTTTCTCATAGTAGGTGTCCGGCGTATCCATGAATGCCATACCTCGTTGACGTAACGTCCGCACGGTTTGGTAGATGTTGTCGGTGGTCATGGCGATATGCTGGATCCCCTCACCGTTGTACTCTTTTAAGTACTCTGCAATCTGTGACTTGTCATCACTTGACTCATTGATGGGAATACGGATTTTTCCGCAAGGCGCGGTCAGAGCACGCGACTTTAGCCCAGTCTTTTTGCCTTCAATGTCAAAAAACCGGATCTCTTTGAAGTTGGCAATACGCTCGTAAAAGTCAGCCCACACGTCCATGTTGCCAATATCCACGTTATGGGTTAAATGGTCGATGACTTTCAATCCTGCATCCGCTTCTTTCAGGCGCGATTGCCAATCTGGATAAAAGTCAAAATCGACTTCATAAATACTTTGGTCGCCATAGCGGTCGACAAAGTAAAGCAATGAATCACCAATGCCGTATACCGCGGGAATACTAAGCTCCATTGGACCGATGTTTGGTTCAACCACTTTGGCGCCTTGTTTAGCCGCATACGCAATCGCGTGTACCGCATCTTGAACGCGAAACGCCATGGCGTTGACACTCGCACCGTGCTGCTTGGCAAAGCCTTGCGCTTGTGATTCAGGCTCACCGTTGACGATAAAGTTAGTGTCTCCCTGACGATACAGCCAAACATCCTTGTGTTTGTGTTTGGCAATTTCGGCAAAACCCATCAGTGAGAACAAATTTTTAAGCGCATCAATCCCCGCTTGATCGGGCGCTGTGTATTCGACGAACTCAAATCCATCTGTGCCCAATGGATTAATCGTTTTGACAGGTGCTTGCATGGTTGACGTCATAATCGCTTCCTCCTTGTGTGTAGCATTAGAGATAGCATTAGACGGTGGTTGGGACTAGAGAAGACAGGCGGACAACAGGTTAAGCAATTGTTAACCAATAGTGTCACTTATACTGAACAGTGAGAGAAAAAGGCTGATAGCCGCGTTTTATTAGGGGTTTAAGCCAATTAGAAGTGTAAAGAATAGCGACCAACATCCTGCTTTTTTTACATTTTTGCAACGCAAGATAAAAACCACACAGCAAAGACACAAACGCCGCCCAGAGGCGGCGACCAAAAAGCGGGCGGATGAAAGGATTACACCTTGAGGCTATAACTATTTTGCTGGCCATTGGGTGTGATGGTTTTTTGCACTTGATCCATCAACGCTTGTTGCTGTTGGTTATAGGCATCAGCGCGCGTTTTCTGCGCTTCTTGTTCCGCAACACGATCAATGAGGGCTTGATAATCACGCTTATCCTCACGCTGCTCGCCCGATGCAGCGGCTTCTTTTTGCTCTTCCCGCTCTTTACGGATCAGCTCGGCACGCTCTTGCACGCTCATCGAGTTGTTGAGACCGCCATTGACCTGGTCATCTTGACGATCGCGCTGGCGCTGCATGTATTGCTGCGCTAAAGGTTGCGAATTGATTGACGTCGGCATAGGTCCTCTCTCGAACAAGGTGACAACTTGATTAAATTTTAGCCTATACGCCCACAAATTGATATCTCTATTTACTATAGAGGATGTCACCACTGGCCTAGTTGTTGCACGTTATCTCACGTTGGCCGTGAGATACCAACGCAGAAGCAGGGGCTTAGGTGACCCAACGCCCAAGAAAATCACGATGAATATAATGAGGAGAAACACCATGCTGACCGGTAAACACTGTGTCATTACAGGTGCCGCACAAGGGATTGGCCGCGCGATTGTTGAAACCTTTGTTGAGCAAGGCGCTACCAAAATTTATGCACTAGATAGGAATATTGACAACATGCAAGACTGGCAGACGGATGCGGTTATCGTGCCCGTCGCGCTGGATGTTTGCGATCAAGACGCTGTCGCGAATTGGGTGCAGACCCTGCACCAACAACACGCAGTGATCGATATACTGGTGAACAATGCTGGCATCACCCGAGACAACCTACTCACCAAAATGAGCGAAAGTGACTGGGACGCAGTCATTGACGTTAACCTAAAAGGCGTCTTTACCATGACACAAGCCATCGCGCCACTGATGATAGCGCAAGAGAAAGGCGCGATTGTGAGCTTGTCTTCCGTCGTCGGCACCGATGGTAATATTGGTCAAACCAACTACGCGGCATCAAAAGGTGGCGTGATAGCCATGACCAAAACCTGGTCAAAAGAGCTTGCCCGTCATGGGGCACAAATACGCGCTAACTGCGTCGCCCCCGGTTTTATTGAAACGCCCATGACAGCAAACTTACCCGATAAAGTCATTGATATGATGAAAGGAAAAACCCCGCTGGGACGAATGGGCACCGCCCAAGACATCGCCAATGCGATCAGCTTTCTCGCCAGTGATAACGCGAGCTTTATCACAGGGCAGACGCTTAAAGTCGACGGGGGATTAGTCATATAATAGTGGAACCAAATCAGCCACTATGAGGCAACAATGACGCCAACACTCCTTATCACAGGCGCAAACCGTGGAATTGGTCTAGCGCTCACCGAGTTGTACCTTGAGCACGGTTGGCAGGTGATTGCCTGCTGCCGCTTCCCCGGCTCTGCGCCTCACTTAATGACATTAAAAAACCGCTACGCAACACTCACCACGCACGGGCTGGATGTAACGGATCATACCGCAATACAGCATCTTGCCTCACAGCTTAGTGACACACCTATCCATTTGCTGATCAATAATGCTGGACTCTATGGCCCCAAAGGCTATCAATTCGGTGAAGTGGACACAGCCGCATGGCGCGACGTGCTGGAGGTCAATACCATCGCGCCACTGGTTATCGCTGAACATTTCACCCCGCATCTTGAAAAGGCAAGCCAAAGTGGCCATACACCCATTTTTGCTTTCTTGTCCTCAAAAGTCGGGAGCATGAGTGATAACCAATCAGGTGGCGGGTATATTTATCGAAGTTCAAAAGCCGCGCTCAATGCTGTGATCAAAAGCCTGTCTATTGACCTGCGAAGTAAAGGCATTCGTTCGATTGCTCTCCACCCTGGTTGGGTACAAACGCACATGGGTGGACCCAATGCCCTGATTGATACCGCCACATCGGCACAAGGACTAAAACATGTGCTCGATACCCTCACGGACAGTCAGAACGGCAACTTTATCGATTATCAAGGCCAAGACATTGGCTGGTAAGGGGCGAGGCGGTGATTGCACCGCCTCGTTAATTAGATAGGGAAGAACGTCATCGACGCCATACTGTGCACAACCTGATTGATATTACGGTTGGTACTGTCTGCCACCATCACCGCCATCATATCTTGAATAATGATCATCTGACTCAATAAGCGTTCGTAGCTGTAATTGGGCACCCCATTTTTGCCCATGCCATTACTCAGCAACAGCAGTTGGCCGTGTTCGTCCTTTTGATTGTTTAAAAGCCAGGCAATTTTTTCTAGGTTTCGAGCACTGTTATAGAGTTTTTGTTGGTCAATATCATCGAGCAAAAAAAACTCAAGTTGATGATTATAGCTCGCACTGATCATGCCGGTAACACCCGCCATGAGCGCAAACACGCGGTCGCCCTCAAATTCACTTGAAAAGGCTAAAGGCAGCAGCGCGATGCCATCCATTCCTCCCAGCTCTCGAAAGCCATTGTCGGGGCGTTCTGCCGTCATCAACTGCGCCACGCGTTTTTCAATCGTCATGCCGGGCACTTTTTTAAGCTCGCGCGGGTTACGCTTATACAATTTCACGATGAGGGCTTCGCTAAGATCACGAATCTCAGCGATGTGAATATCGGTAATTAAATCCATGTCTGACTTGGCGAGATTTTTAATATCAAATGGCCGACCAAGCTTCTGCGCACACCCTGTGAGGCTAAGCAATAATACGCTCACCCATACCCAGCGCATCATAACAACATCCTTGCATCCTCTAACTCGGCGCTAGCATAACGATTTACGCCCGCTCGGTGCACTCTTAGAAAAAATCTTGTATGCAATGTCACACTTTTGTGTGTCTTGCTGACCCATTTTTGATTAAATCATCTAAAAACAAATAATTATCGCAGGCTTTACATGGGTATACATTGACTATACTGATAGAAATATCAAAACTTAGTATCCATGATGAAGTACCTACTTTTTGCCGTCCTCATCGCTATGCAACTGATACATGGGGCGGCGGCTAACACTGAAAAATCATTAACCTATGTGGTTCCACACTGGCCACCTTGGACAGATATCCAAACTTATCCCTACCAAGGCATTGATGTCGAGATCATCACCACACTCGCGGACAAGGCAGGCTTTAAGCTCAATATGCTTCAGTGCGCGTGGAAACGCTGTCTACGATTGCTCGAACAGGGCAAAGCAGATATTGCGACAAATGTGCTCAGAAAGGCGGATCGCGAGGGCTACCTGCATTATTTGACCCCTGCCTACCGCACCAATCTCAATTATGTGATTTACACGCACAAAGGCGATATGCACAACGTCAGGACTAAACAACAGCTGTATTCGTTGCCCATCACAATTGAACGAGGCGCGCATTTCCCAGACGAGTTCAGTCAAGATAAAAATATTCAGACACGTCCTGTCAGTCAAACCTTGTTTGCAATTAAACAACTCATCAATCAACGCGCCAATGCAGTCATCGGTGAGGAATACCAACTCGATTATTTGGTTAGTCGCCTCGATACCAATCGCATGCTCGAAAAGCAGCCACTCCTCTTTTCTGAGCCGATTAACGCCTACATTGTGCTATCAAAAAAATCTCACCATGCGGAGGCAGTCGCTCAGCTCAGTAACACAATTGCACAGATGATGGATTCTGGGCAGATTGAATCGATGAAGCGTGATTATTTACGTACTATTGAGTGAGCGCCTTTTGATACATGGTGAGGCAGTCTTCTGCGATCACTTGCTCTTCATCGGTAGGGATCACCCAGACCCCGACTCGACTCGTTGTGCTCGAAATACAGGATTGACTGGCTTGATTCGCCTCGCCATCTAAATTAACCCCCAGCCACTGACAAAGGGCCGCTACCTGCTCTCGTACTGGCGCGGCGTGCTCGCCGACTCCAGCGGTAAAGACAATATGATCTAACCCACCTAACGCTGCCGATAAACTGCCAATCTCACGCGCAATGCGATAGCAATAATGTGTGACCGCTTGCTGCGCTCTGGGTCGGTCACTATTCAGCAAGGCACGCATGTCACTGCTAATACCAGACAAGCCTAGAAGCCCTGATTCCTTGTAGAGCAACGTCGTTACCTCATCGGTCGTCATCCCCTCTCGCGCAATCAAATGCAGCACCAAGCCAGCATCGATTGATCCGCAACGTGTCCCCATCGGTAAGCCTTCCAGCGCCGTAAATCCCATAGTAGAAGCAAGGCTAGTTCCAGCTTGAATAGCACATAAGCTTGCACCATTCCCCAAATGCGCCACAACCACACGCGCGTCATGGTTAAAATCAGGGATGATGGTTGGTAAGCGCCGCGTGATATAGTCGTAAGAAAGGCCATGAAACCCGTAACGCTGAAAGCCCCGATCGAACATCGCGTAAGGTAAAGCGAATTGTTTTGCTTCGAGCGGCTGATGAGCATGAAACGCCGTATCAAAACACGCAATCTGCACCAGATCAGGCAATCGCTCGCCGAGTATCTTAATTGGGGCAAGACTGTAAGGTTGATGCAAAGGTGCAAGCGGGGTTAACGCTTCCAACAAAGCCACTTTTTGCTCATCCAGCTGAGTCGCTTGATGAAAGTGCTGACCGCCATGCACGACACGATGCCCAACGGCGATAATCTCGTCCAACAGCTCTTGGCGCTCTAACCAGATGAGTAACGACGCGACAGCTGCATGATGGCCTGGCGCGGAGCCCGGAGAGACCGCGCTGATCCCCGGTTTATGACGGGTCATTGATACATCATAGCGATCGGTTCCAAGTCCTGAAAACTGCCCCTTCACTAAAGCGTTAACCGATGAACTGGGCCCCGAATCCACGGGGCCCGCTGTGTCAAACAATGCAAACTTTAAGCTCGACGAGCCACTGTTAATGACCAGTATGTTCGCCATCGTCGCCCTACTTATACTTATTCAGTGCTTTTCGTTGATGCTCCGCAAGCAACAACGCCAGCGCGCTCGACGCAATACGGGTTAGTGCATCATCGGCACGGCTGGTGAGCATAATAGGCACACGCGCCCCCACCACCACACCCGCGCCGGTGGCATCGGCAAGATAGCTCAATTGTTTCATCAACATATTGGCGGCCTCAAGATCGGGCGCCACCAGAATATCCGCACACCCTGCAACCGGGGAGTCAATCCCTTTGGTTACGCGAGAGTCCTCGGAAACAGCACTGTCAAACGCAAGCGGTCCGTCTAAGATACCGCCCGTTATTTGACCACGTTCCGCCATTTTACACAGTGCCGCGGCATCGAGGGTCGCATTCAATTTCGGGTTAATGGTCTCCACGGCCGACAATATCGCCACCCGTGGATGACTATTGCCAATCGCATGAGCCAGTTCGATGGCATTTTGAATAATATCGCGCTTTTGAGCCAATCCTGGATAGATATTAATGGCGGCATCAGTAATAAATAGCGGGCGCGGGTAGGTCGGCACATCAAAGGCCATCACATGACTGAGGCAGTGCTCAGTTCTCAACCCACCTTCTCGTTTGACCACTTCGTGTAACAATTCGTCGGTATGCAGCGCGCCCTTCATTATCGCCTCACTCTCCCCCGCACGCGCCATGGCCACCGCTTTTTCTGCCGCCGCATGACTATGAGGTGCATCGACAATGTCAAAGTCACGAATATCCAGCTCGGCTTTGTCCGCCGCCGCCATTATTTTGTCGCGAGGTCCGACGAGGGTGGGAATAATGAGCTGCTGTTTCGCCGATGCGACCGCGCCGCGGATCGAGCTATCATCGACTGGGTGCACCACCGCGGTGTGCATAGGATCAGGATGATCGGCCGCGGTTAAAATCGCATGCAATTGCCCGCGCTCGGATAAACGCACTTCAGGTAAAACGGTGCGTTGACGCCGAACTTTTTTGGTGGGGGCAAGGACGCGCGCTTCCCCTTCAATCACGGTATCACCGCGTTGGTTTTCACAGCGACAGGCAAACACAATGTGGTGATGTTTTTCGTCCATTTTATCGACACGAACGGCAACGCGCAGCACATCGCCGAGCATGACGGGGGCTTTGAACGCCAGTGTTTGTCCAAGGTAGACAGTGCCGGGGCCGGGTAGTTTTGTGCCGAGTACGGTAGAAATCAGTGCCCCACCCCACATACCATGGGCAATCACTTCTTGAAAGCGACTGCTCTTAGCAAAATCATCATCCACATGAGCGGGGTTAACATCCCCCGACATGATTGCAAAAAGCTTAATGTCTTCCATGGTGAGGCGCTTTTCTAAAAACGCCTCATCGCCTAATGAAATCTCATCGTACGTCTTATTCTCGATGACTTCCTCGTTATTCGTCCCTGACATGGTGGGCTCCTCAATAATCGATCAAGTCAAAAAAGTGTGTATTAGCCTCGTTGCGCTTAAAACCTAAGGTGATGACCAGCATCAACGTAATGGGTTAGCCCCGTCAACACACGACCGGCATCGGCGCTAAGGTACACCACGGCATGACCAACATCTTGTACGGTTGCCAATCGCCGAAGGGGAGAGCGCGTCTCGCCATCCACGGCCAAGGCTTCAAATTCTTTTAACCCCGACGCAGCACGGGTTCTGATCGGGCCGGGGGAAATAGCATGCACCCGGATCCCTTTTGGGCCTAATTCTGCTGCCAAGTAGCGGGTGGTTGACTCAAGCGCCGCTTTGACAGGCCCCATAAGGTTATAATTATCGACGGCTTTCTCCGCCCCATAATAGGACATGTTAAACAGCGTGCCGCCATCAGACATCAGTGGCTCCGCCTGTTTCGCCATACGGATAAATGAGTGACAAGAAATATCCATCGCTAGCGAGAACCCCTCTCGCGAGCAATCGACCACGCGACCGTGTAAATCATCCAAAGGCGCAAAAGCAATTGAATGCACAACAAAATCAACCCGTCCCCATTTTTCCTTGGCACGCGCAAATAGTGCATCGAGTTGTTGATCGTCCTGCACATCACACAGCATCAGTTCTGGATCGCCCATGGCCGCTTTGAGCGGGGTCACAAATCGCTCTGCCTTGGGTGTGCCATAAGTGACCAGCACATCGGCACCCGCTTGGCTCAGCGCTTGAGCACACCCAAACGCAATGCTGTTTTCATTGGCCAGTCCGGCGACAATGCCGACTTTACCTGCAAGTGAAAAAGGATGTTCCACAATATTCTCCCTACATTGGATAACGACGCGTTCATCGCTCAGAAACCTGAGTGATTACACTAAAACAGACATCATCCACTTTAAATCAACCGCAAACCCTCAACGTAGACTTAAATCAGCGTTAGGTGCAAAAGTATAGAAGAAAAAAGGCCGAGTGACGTGCTAGATAAAAAGACAATTTTGACAATTTTTTATGACAGCCGCGCCTTGGACCACGGCGATAAGAGCTTTCACTCTAATCAGTGTTCTCTTCTCACAACCAAAAACGCCACCGCGCTCAGCGGTGGCGTTTTACACAAGCGAGAAGTGTAGGACTACGCCAACTCGGCCATCACACACTTGGCAAGGTCAGCGGGACGGTAGTAGACCGATTTCATCACCTTGCCTTCACGGATAAGCTTGCCGTCCACACTGACATCGGCGGCACATTTAGCGATGATGCCATCCTCTTTGGGGCTGGCAACGACGTCTATCCCTTTTTGCGCGTAAAACGCTTGGGTATCGGCAAACTCTTGTTGATTGCGACAGACTTTACTCATATTGCTGCTGTGCACCTCATCCCAACAGGTCACAAAATCAACACCTAGGCGCGAGGCGATTTGAAGCAAGATATCAATCATGTAGCTCACTTCGAGTTGTTCCCGATAGCCACGCGACCCCATTTGAACAGCGCGCCCCATCAGCACGTAGACACTATCAACAATAGCGTCCACTTGCTCAACCAGCGAGTCGGCTTCCGCAAGCTCTGTCATCTCTTCTACCGCCAACGCCGTGTGCAAATCATCGGCCTTGTCATCGAGAGAATCTGGATCATTGCAGGGCAGATCAAAGGTGGTGCGAAAGGCTTCAATATCACGGTAAAGGTGGTCGTAGATCGCTTGATTGAGAACAGCAAATTTCATTTATAGGGCCCTTTGAGAAACAAACACGCATGCATTCATGCTGAAAGACAAGGGACAATACAATAGCACTGCTCATCAAGACTTAAAATCGATCCTGATGATTCTTTGTCACCAGACAGCGTTAAAGCACAAATATCGCTCAAGCTTAGTGTACGCGCGCCGCTAACTTCTTATACTGAACCTATGATGTCAATTGCACGCTCGGTCAAAAAGGATAGTTACTATGACCAAACATTTATCGCTCGCCACACTGTGTGCTGGCATGTTGCTGGCCACAACCGCACAAGCGCAAACCTCCCCGCTCAGTATCGGTGCTAGCGCAAGTGTCACCGACGTAAAATACGGCTCTCAAACGGAGACAGGTCACACTTGGGAAGTCAATGGCACCTTACGCGTGACAGATTATACGAGCTTATATACCGGATATGGCGAAACCAGCGCTGACTTTGACAATGAGAATGGCACCGAAACCAAGCTGACTTCATCCTATATTCCGGTTGGATTACAAGTTAACTTTCCCATGTCAATGGGCAATATCTACCTACGCGGTGGCGGCAACTACTATCAAACTGAGTTCGGCACAGATAAAGATATTGGCTGGGGCGCCACAGGCACTGTGGGATTTGAATTACAGCCCACCGTTGGCCCTAAAATGGCGTTTGAATTAACCTATGCTGATAGAGGCGACGCAGAAACCAGTTCAGTCAGTGTCGGAACCAGTGTTGGCTTTTAACGGCGTAATGTTATCGGTCACCAGCGGTAAGTGCGTGACCAATGGCCTGCTAACCCGACACGGTGCACCATCGTAATAGTACATGCTGGTCGTCGCCGAGCTGACGCGAATATGGGTGAAGCTCACCGTGCTCGCGTCATCTCGGTGCATACAAACAGATAAGCTACCTAATACAGGTTCGTGGCTACGATGATACTGGATTAAGTCGTGCACGGAAGGGCTCGCGTGCAGGCTTGATGCCAATAGCGCTGAGCGGGTTCGACGCGCATCATCCGGTACCACCGCAGACGACACGACAGGTGGCACACACTCAATACGCTGTAAGGTTTGCCCATCCCAGTGCCACGCCTTTGGGACCGGGCACCCAGGTGGCGTTCCAATTGGCGAAGCGGAACGAAACACCAGCAAGTTAAACGGTGAGAAATCCGTCATTGTATGCGCAGAGACGATGTGCCCAACTTGGGTTAAGTCACGTGCTCGGGCCACGGATTTAACCAGCTGACCCCGACTGCGCTTGGGCACAACAGACGACTGACCTTGATAATCATTTAACAAACAGACCAATAGTCCATGCTCATTCGCCGCTATCCAGGTTCCCATCCCATCAGGATCAATCGGCATGAGCACGCGTGTCCCCGCGATTTGATAAATTTTCGGCGGTATTGCACGGCTTCGACCTCGTGCCTCATCACGGTTAAAACACAGCTCAAACCCTTGCTCCGAGGTTAACCATGTCAGCGTGCACATTGATGTTGCTCTCGCTGATAACTTGCTGTCGCGGCGGCGATGCCAATCTCTTTATCCAACACTTCGCCCAGATCGTGGGCTGCTGTGCGCATCATAGCAAAATGGTGAGTGGCATGACTGGCCACTGCAATCAATTCACGCATTATGGTTGAGGGGGTCGTCACTGTGTTGGAGGTATATAAGGTGACTTGTGTCGATACGTTTATAGACTGCTTGAGTTGTTGATCAGACAGCGTGTGCAACCAGCTGGCTATGGCTTGCCATTCAGCTTGGGCAAGGGATTTATCGGTTTCTACACGATGGCCTCGCCGGCGTTCATCTGCATCCATGACGCCACTGCCCTCTCCTTGGTGTAAGGCCCAATACATATCAAGCGCATGACGCATATGTTGGCCAATGGTGCTGGTAAACCCATCAGCCTGCATACGGCTATAAGCTTCGTTCGTGACACTCGCTAGTAGCTGCTGTGCCTGATAAGCCACATCCAGGTTACCACGAATAATCGCACTATCTGCTTTGGTTAGACTCGAATGCATACCCTCACCTTAGTACATATTACGGCAATTTGGCGCCATCATCTTCATACAAGCAGATGTCATGCCGTTTTAGTCCGTTCCTGGGTATTGCTTCATCCAGCGCCTTTCTTGATACCAGGCGCGTAGCAAAGCAAACACAGAAGGTGGTTGGTGCCCCCGCAATCGCAAGCATGCGCCAATATGGTACAAATGCCGATATTGGTGCAGAAGTGCTCTGATGGCCTGAAAATACCCCCCTTCACTATCCCAAATATGCGCTGGCTCGCTGCTCGCCCCGTTGACCTCGACAATACACAGCCCCTTTCCTTGTTGTAACGACGCAATATCGCGAAACTTGATATCAAAGCGGCCGAAATAAAAGCCATCAATATCTTTCGCAATGGTATCGATTGTCTCTGTGAGCGCTGGGGTGATCCAAGCCGAACCATTTTTGAAAATGGCACCACGACAATGACTGCCCGAAAAGGCTAACGGAATGCGTGTACCGGCCGGAATGACCTCTTCAAGCCGATGGAGGTGACGATGATGATAAAGATGGCCACGCACAGAAGCGGCATCATGGTGTTGGATAAGCGCGGCTAAGGTGCGCTTACCATCACCGATCACAGCGGGCAAGTATTTCAACCCGAGGGAAAATATTTGCCCCCTTTCCTCGCCGGGATAGCGAATATAGAAAACCCCCGCTTCCGCGTCGAAAGGTGCCAATGCTTGGAAAATAATGTCTCTGTCGGGTGGAAATGTGCGGATATAGGCGAAGAGCTTTTTTTCCGTATCAATGCGCTGAACACCAGCCCCTCGACAGCCTTTGTCCGGCTTAGCCACCAGCGGCATAGTGATACCGGCCTTCGCAAGTTCGGCAAGTAGCGTTTTTTTAATGCTGGGGGTGATGGCATTGGGCCGCGTCCATCGCCAATAGGCAGCGATGTATCGTTGCGCCGTGTCGCCCGCTTGAGCAAACACCTCTGATTTAGCCTCACCCACCATTCCAGAAAGGGAGATCCCTGGGTTGGCAATCAATGGCAATGTCAAACTGCGATAGTAGAGGCCAAGCCCGATTGATTGAACCACGACGGGCGTGTAGAAACACCACGCCGGCAGAAACTCAAACCAGCCCAACGGCCGTGAAACAGGGTAATTGGGCATGCCAGCTTGACCGATGAGCATCATCGAGGGCTTTGTCATACCGAACCTTTTGCGGGGGTTAACAATGCGCGACGACGAAGAAAACGATTCATCAGCACCAACGCGATAACCGCAATAGCAAAGGCCCACCCAGTGAGCTGTTTCTCTGCTAGCCATTCACTGTGCTCAATGGTGAATGCCCCCCAAAAGATCACGCCTGTCCAACAGGCGGTGGCAATCCCCACGGACAATAAAAACGTACGAAACGGGATAAAAAGAAACCCACTGAGGCTGTAGGTGACCGTTCTAAGCCCGGGAATAAAGCGTATAAGAAACAGGTTTAAAAAAGCATGCCGACGCAACAAGTGGCGCGCGTCACGGACGCCTTTTAGCATTAACAGACGGGCACGTAAACGCCGGTAGCGTCGCGCGTACCGGCCCAGTAAGAATAGCGCGATATCACCACTGGCAATACCAATAAAGATAGCCAGTAACGCCATAGGCCAGGCTAATACCGCTTGAACAGCAACAAAAGCGGCCAGCGCGATCGCACCATCTTCAAAGACATACGAAGCAAATATAATCACAAAAAATAAACCCAGTGACGGTAAGGTCGCCAAACTGGGTATTATGTTCTCAACCATTGGCTTTCTCCTCCTTATTAATCATAGACAGAGGAAAACCCAAGTTACTTACAAATTGATGAAAAAACGCGGTTACATCCCCCCCGCCACATCAAATAAGCTGCCTGTCGAGTACGAGGCATTATCAGATAATAACCAAGCAATCATTTCGGCCACTTCAAGGGTAGAGCCACCACGCCCGAGTGGAATGTTATCCGCTACGCGGGCGACACGATCCGGCTCACCGCCTGCGGCATGCATATCCGTATCGATGGGTCCTGGCCGTACCGCATTCACACGAATACCTTCACGCCCCACTTCTTTAGCGAGCCCCATGGTCAAAGTATCAAGGGCAGCTTTGGTGGCTGCGTAGTCAACATATTCATTGGGCGATCCGGTTTTTACCGCTGCGGAAGATACGTTGACAATCGCGCCACCGTTCCCGCCGCGGGACTGCGCCATGCGGTGTACCGCTTCGCGGCAACACAAAAAGGCACTGGTGACATTCGCTTGGAACATCGCGTTGATCCGCTCGGCATCCATACTGCTCACCGCCGACTGTGGCAACATGATCCCCGCGTTGTTAACCAGTGCAGTGATATTTCCCAAACGGTTGTCTGCTTCGCTAAATAAGCGCTTCACGCCCTCTTCGCTCGACACATCCGCCTGAACCGCAATGGCATTGACACCAATCGCTTGAAGTTCATCAACAAGCGCAAAAGCAGATTCACTGTTGCTCAGATAATTGATGCAAATGGCATAGCCACGCTGTGCCAATAGTTTTGCCGTCTCACGGCCAATGCCGCCACTTGCCCCGGTTACAATCGCAACTGGATTCATTGCTACTCCTTTTCGCTTAATCCGCCGATACCGGTGGATAATACCCCATTCTCACTGCGCCCCAATGTTGACCTGCAACGAAAAGAGGGACAGAGAGATCATGCATTACCTCACCGGTATCGCGCTTGTAGGTCTGCAGCAACATGGTATCAGTATGTTGACCGCAACGCCTACCTGTTCGGTCATCAAATAAGCGTTTAGTCCGGTTTCCGGTGATATCTTGCGCATAATCGCCGGTGAGAGGCTGGCAAAAGCGCTGATTATGCGTGGGGACGTAGCCATGGTTGTCATTGGCAATTACATAAATCAGCACCGGCACAAATAGCGGAAACGCAATAAACGTCGTTAATTCTTAGGAAAAATGCGCTAAGCTACGGCTAGGTCATTGTAAGTAATGGGAGAGCCATGCTCCGCGGTCAACGAGTGCGTCAGGCGATTCACGCCTTTTTGGTATTGATGACAACTAGCTTCTCGCTGGTGTGCTTTTCTTTAGCTGTCATTCCTGAAAGCGAAGAGTTTGCCGTAATCTGGTATGTCTCAGCGGCCGGCGCATTCGGGTTTAGCTGTTTTCCTCGTTACGCGAGACTCTTCGCCGCCGTCGGTTTTTTTGTTGGTGTTTACTGTGCAGACACACTCATGGGGATTTCCGCGTCGCTCAGTGCCAGTATGGCCGCCGTCAACACCGCGACGGCAAGCATCGGTTTTGGAGCTTATCGTTTAGTGCGTAAACGTTACGGTGATCCCCTCGAGAGTATGTGGCCTTTCATCCGAGGACTCGCTCCCACTCTCTTTTTGAGTCCGCTAGTGGGTGCGATATTTGGCGCCAGCGTTCAATCAGCGGGCACCAACCAACCCTTCGATTATCTTTTACTTCGCTGGTTTATTAGTGAGTTTGTCGGTTTTGTCGCCTTATTCCCTTTATTGCTAGTTATTAAAAAGCATCTCAACCATGGATTTGATGAGCCATTAACAAGGCAAGGCACATTTGGGACCTCTTTGATCACCCTATTTGTAGGTGCATTCCTTGTTATCATCCTCTTACTGACTCTTTCCCCTCACCCGTTTTTAGTACTGACTGCCCTATTTGTATTGGCCGCAACGTTGCAAAACCGCTTGATTGGCTTAGGCTGCATCGCACTGACACTCTTTAGCTTTGACATTTTGTCTGCCCTTGGCGCACTCACATTTCAAGTGAGCGCGGACCAAAAGGCTTCACTGTCTCGGATGGCAATGGCAGCCGCGGCCATGGGCACCGGCGTGGTGATGACACAGCTGGCATATAGCTATCGCCGTCATCAGCGGCACCACATTGAGCAGCACTCGCTGCTCACACAAGCCATGCATAACTCATTGATTGGGATGGCGATACTTGATCCCAGAGGTATTATCCAAGATGCCAATGCCAGTTTGTCGCAGTTTTTTGGCTGTGAGCGCCACGTGCTACTCGGCTCGCATGTGTCTTTGTTCACACGAGAACAAGACCAATCGTCGCTGAGGGATTATTTTAATGATCTGATCATGGGCCATTCTGACAATAAGCGATTGGAAAAACGCTTTGTGCGCGTGGATGGGGAGATAGTATGGGGACGCCTCTCCGTCACCGCGGTGCGGGATAAACACGCTGAGCATGTCACTCACTTAATCAGCCAAGTCGAAGATATTAACGCCCTCAAAGCAGCACAGCGGGAACAAAAACGTTGGCTTGAGCGTTGGCGTTTTGCCCTCGATATCAACAAACTTGCCGTCTTTGAGCTCAACGTTGATACGGGCGCACTCTTGTTTTCTGGGTGGTCAGCGCCTTTGCTCGGCATCAATGCCAAACAGATACGCACCTACCAAGACTGGATCAGTCGCATACATCCAGATGATCGCGCCGCCTGGGAGCAATCTATGCGCCTGCTGGTCGACAAACACACCGATAGGATGGTGGAGGTATTCCGGTTTAAAAATGATGCGAATGCCTATCGCTATCTGCGTCAAT
Organism: Salinivibrio sp. HTSP; assembly: GCF_003390965.1. Lineage (NCBI taxonomy): Bacteria > Pseudomonadati > Pseudomonadota > Gammaproteobacteria > Vibrionales > Vibrionaceae > Salinivibrio > Salinivibrio sp. HTSP. Next base: position 55,041 of record NZ_PXUD01000025.1, on the reverse strand, counting down.
CGTCGGCACGGCAAACGGGGGAAGAAGCCGAAACCGTCTTGAGTACCGTGATTGACATCACGGAGCAGTATCTGACTAACCGGCAAACAGACACCTTACGCCGCCGCCTAGAAGCCGCGACAAAAGCCGCCAATATTGGTATTTGGGAGTATCACGTTAATGAAGACAGACTAGAATGGGACGCACAAATGTACCGCCTCTACGATGTCCCCGAGGCCGAAGGCCGTGAAACACTCGCCAGCTGGCAGCAACGGCTTCATCCCGATGATGCAGAGACCATCAACCAAACACTTAAGCATGCCCTCAAGCATCATCAACGCCTGGATACCCAATTTCGTATCATTGATAGCCAAGGACGCATTCGCTACCTCCGTGCCCTCGCCAGCTTACAGATAGATGATAATGGCAACACCGTAAGGATGATCGGTGCCAATTGGGACAATACCGAAATCAACGAGCTTAACCACGCACTGGCCCAAGAGCGTGAACAGCTTGATGTGGTGATGAACTCTATCAACGATGCGGTGATTACCATCGACGATCAGGGCAACTTGGCCTACCTCAACAACACCGCGCAGTGGCTTGTTGCCAATGATAGCGTGCTACCACTCGGCCAACCTGTAGACACCGTTTTCGAGCTGTATAAAAACCAACAACAGGTGCTGCTTTCTAGCTTTAGCAATCAACAGACAGAGACCTTTTTTGAAACACAAATACAAGATGCCTATCAATTAGTGCTAGCCAATGGTAAGCGTGTGTATGTATCGGTGGCTGTGTCTCCGCTGAACAATAACCAAAACGGTGAACACGGGTATGTGTTTGTGCTGCGAGACGTATCGGATGAGCATGCGCTGATGGCACAGTTAGACTACAACGCCAATCATGATTCGCTCACGCAGCTACCCAATCGCCGTGCCTTTGAAACCCTGATGGAAAATCACTTGTCCCGCGAGAGTCAGTCGCCTTCCGTGCTAGCCTTTATCGATTTAGACCTTTTCAAAATCATCAATGACTCGGTCGGCCATCACGCCGGTGACGAAGTACTATGCCAGGTATCACAAGCCTTAGCCGATAACATACGCAGTGATGATGTGGTGGCGCGTTTGGGCGGCGATGAGTTTGCGTTGCTACTCACTCACTGCAATATGCGTGATGCGAAGCATACGATCGCCGACTTAATCAAACAGCTTGAACACTTGTCTTTCTCCTATGGCGAGCGCATTTTTGCCATCAGTGCCAGTGTGGGGTTAGTGGATGTGAACGATGCGACGTTAACGCTCTCGGATTTGATGAGTCGCGCCGATGTGGCGATGTATGAGGCCAAGTCGTCGGGACGCGGGCAGATAATGGATTACAACGATATCTCAGGAACCGCACAAGGACGCCACAGTGACATGCAAATGGTGGGGAAAATTACACGGGCACTGACTGAAAACCGCTTTGCGCTCTACGGTCAACAGGTCGCCCCCGCACAAGGGCCTGTGGTTGAACACTGGTATGAACTGTTAATACGCATGATAGATACCGACGGCCATATTATGAATCCGGGGGAATTTATTCCTGCTGCGGAAGCCTTTGGTTACATTCGTGATATCGATGGCTGGGTAGTGAACTATGTGCTCAATACGCGCGCGGTGGAGTTGGCAGCGTCAGGACTCAGGTTCAATATCAACCTCTCAGCCAATTCAATCAGTGACCCTAAATTTCAGGCTCAACTCAAACAGCTATTGAGCGCCTCTGTCTTCCCTGCCGAGCGATTGTGTTTCGAGATCACTGAATCAGCCCTCATTAGTCATTTAAACACAGCGGTCTCCTTTATTGACGAACTACGCCAATATGGCGCACATGTCGCGCTAGATGATTTTGGCGCCGGCCTCTGCTCATTTCATTACTTAAAGCTGTTCAATGTGGATGTGGTCAAAGTCGACGGTCAATTTGTGGCTAACCTCACCGACCGAGAAAACAAAATCGATCGCGTCATCCTGGAGTCCATCGTCAGCATCTGTGACACTATGGGGTACAAAACAGTGGCGGAATGGGTCTCCGACGAAGAAAAACTGGCCTGCGTGCAAGAAATTGGCATCCACTACGTGCAAGGGTTTCTTATCGACCACCCAACACCACTCGATACACTGCTTGCAACACCTAATCTCACACCGCCGAGTCACTGACGGCGCTCGACGATCACCGACTATCGTTTTACTTTCTCGCCTAGTATGCAGGTTGCTTACGACATTGGGCGTACAGTGACACAAGTCATCGCATGCGCCGTTGCACTCGCCCAATAAAAAAGGCAATTTAGAGGTTTTATTTGGACGCCTGCCTCATGAACCGATATACGCTGGCCGGATGCGGCGCTATCCTGCTTTGGAGCAGCAATGTCGCCTTTATTCGCCATGTTACCGAACTGCTTGGGCCACTCGGTGGCGCAGCGGCGATTTATACCCTGGCTGCCTTCTGTTTGATTGGCGTTGTGGGTCTACCCAACCTCCGGGAGTTTCCACGCCAATATTTAGTTATCGGCGGCGTTTTATTCGTGGTGTATGAACTGTGCTTGGCCTTATCACTGGCTTGGGCGAATACCCGCACCCAAGCAATCGAAATGGGGGTGATCAACTACCTCTGGCCGTGCTTAACCGTCTTGTTTTCGGTTATTTTGACCCGTCAGAAGGTGAGTCTTTGGCTCTATCCTGCGTTAGCGGTCGCCTTTATGGGTGTGGTATGGACAGTAGGAGGGAAACAAGGCGTCTCTTGGTCTCACCTCGTAGCAAATATTCAATCAAATCCGGTCAGTTATATATTGGCGTTTAGCGGTGCGATTATTTGGGCGATATACTGCAATCTCACCAAGATGCGCGCACAGGGTAAGAACGGGATAACCTGGTTTTTCTGTGCCACCGCGGTGACGTTATGGGTGGGCTACCTCGTCTCTGACGCACCCGCCATCAGTCTATCATGGCAAATCAGCGGCTATGTGCTGCTCGCTGGACTTGCCATGGGAGGCGGTTACGGGCTTTGGAATATTGGCATTCTCAAGGGCAATTTGATGGTCTTGGCCACCTTGTCCTATTTCATTCCTATCTTATCGACCTTATTGTCGGCCGTGTTACTTTCGACTTCGTTGACGCTCACCTTTTGGCAAGGCGTGGCCATGGTCACATTTGGCTCACTGGCCAGCTGGTGGCTAACGCGTGAGCCCGTAAAAGCCGCCAGTAGACGTCAACAAGTGAGCGCTCAATGACGCCTGAACGCCGTCATTATATGAGGCGTGGCGGCGAGATGACACAGGCGACCAGCCTCGAGTGGCGGCTAGTCGCCGAGAAAGTTAGGACTCGATGGCGGCCATCGACGGGGACGTCGTCGCGACGCCATAATACAGACAAATGCGCTGCCCGTTTATCTCCTCCACTTCAAAATCAATCTCGTAAACCTGCTCCATGATGGGTTTAGTCACAACATCTTTTACTCGACCACTGGCAACAACCTCACCCGCTTTCATCGCAATCATGTTATCGGCATAACACGCACTAAAATTAATATCGTGCATCACGACCACGACCGCCTTGTTGTATCGGTGTGCCAACTCTCGTACCGTTTTCATGATCGCCACAGAATGACGAATATCGAGATTGTTGAGTGGCTCGTCGAGGAAAACATAGTCAGTGTTTTGCGCGACCACCATGGCAATGAATGCCATTTGCCGTTGGCCACCACTGAGCTGATCAATAAAGCGATCTTGCAACTCTGTTAGCCCCAGCTGCGCTAACGCATCGTCAATCATGGCATTGTCTTGTTCGGATAGCCGCCCTTTGGAATGGGGAAAGCGTCCAAACGCCACCAGTTCACGCACCCGGAAGCGCATATTGACGTTGTTTGCTTGACGCAACACGGCCAGCCTTTTTGCTAATGCCTCATTGCTCCATTCGCTGAGCGGTTTATCGCCAATCAAGACTTCACCCGCATCACTGTCTGTCAGCCGGCTCGCCATCGACAGCAGCGTACTTTTCCCCGCCCCGTTAGGGCCGATGATAGCGGTCACTTTACCGAGGGGAAACAGAGCACTGGCTTGATTTACCACCTGTGTTTGGCCGTAAGCTTTCGATAATCCAATTAATTCAATCATAATGTTAAAACTTGTTTTTCGTCAGGAGATACAAAAAGTAAGCCCCACCGACAAAGTTAATGATCACACTCACCGTGGTCTCAAACCCAAACCATTGCTCGACAACATACTGGCCACTTAACAACAAAAATGCGGCCAACACACTCGTGGCCACAATTAAAAATCGATGCTGATAACTGACAAACATTTGCCGCGCAAGGCTCACCACAATCAAACCAAAAAAGAGCACCGGCCCGACCAAAGCGGTTGATAAGGCAATCATCACCGCAATCACCATCATTACCTTTAGGGTGAGTCGACGTGTATCGATGCCAAGGCTGGTCGCGTTATCCTCACCCAACAAGCACACATCAAGCTGATTGCTCAATCGATAGAGCACCAGCAAACAGGCAGCGAGTACCGGCACACTGACATAGACCAGTTCACGGTTGGCATTATTGAAACTGGCGAACATCGCATCTTGCAATACAGCGAACTCACTCGGGTCAACCAACAAGGTAAAAAACTGACTGATACTGCCAAATACGCTACCTAGCACGATACCAATCAACAGCAGGGTGTAGATGTTGGCGCGATGGCGACGAAAGTAAAGTGTGAACAACACAGTCGCGCTGATCGTCATTAGCACCACACTGGCGGTAAAGTTCGCGTAAGCATTGATCAGCAATACGCTACTTGAGCCGAATACCACCAATAAAACGGTTTGCAAAAGGACGTATAAACTATCGAAGCCCAGAATCGAAGGCGTCAAAATCCGATTGTTGGTGATGGTTTGAAACACCAGCGAAGAAGCCGAGATCGCCACGGCAGCGAGCGTAATAGCTAAGACCTTAGGGGTTCGTCGTGAAAGAAAATACGCGTAATTATCCGCCGTTAATCCATGCCCTAAAAAGTACCCGGCTACGAGCACCACACCCATTGCGACAAGAGAGAGCTTGATACCATCACGCATTGGCTTTGTCCCTCATCACCAGATAGATAAACACCGCACCGCCTAAGATAGAAATAATCATCGCGATCGGGACTTCATAGGGGAAGATAATGACGCGGCCCAGAATGTCGCAGCTCAGCACCAACACCACGCCCCAAAAGGCTGTCCAAGGTAGGTTACGTTTAATGTTATCGCCCATAAAAAGCGAGACAACATTAGGCACAATTAAGCCAAGGAAAGGGATAACGCCGACAATCATCACCACAGTGGAAGACAACAACGCAACCACCATGACACCAAATAGCACCACCTTTTGATAATCAAGGCCGATGTTTTTGGCAAAGCTTTCACCAATACTGGCGGCGCTGAATTGGCTGGCATACGCATAGGCGATACCACATACTGGAATAGCCACAAAAAGCACTTCGTAATTTCCCGCCAGCACCGACGAAAAGTTGGCGACCGTCCACGCTTGCAAGGTTTGAATCAGATCGTACTTATAAGCTAAAAACTGGGTCAGCGAAGAGACCACATTGCCGTACATGATCCCTATCAAGGGAACCAGCACGGTATTCTTAAACTTCAGACGTTGGAGAAAGTGGACGAACAACCAGGTGCCGGCCATTGCCATTCCCACAATAACGGACAGATCCAGCCATTGGCTGGCCCCCCCAAACATAACCAACGTCAGTACATAACCCAGCAGCGCACAATCAATGGTGCCCGTGGTATCAGGCGCGGCAAAGCGGTTTTGGCATATCTGCTGCATGATGAGTCCAGCCACACTTAAGCCCGCACCAGCCAGACAAATAGCCAGTAAACGAGGAATACGGCTGGTGGTAAAAATCGTCCACGCTTCTGGGTCGCCCGCCCATAAGCTCGCGAGGGACACATGCGCCACACCAATGGATATCGACAAGATCGCCAACACCACAAGGACAGGAATAGAAAGATACTTCACAGAATCACTACCGTTGAGGTCTAGAACCACAAAGACCCAGGTCCAGCCTGGGTCTGCTTGTTTGTCGTATGATGATTAAAGCACGCGGTTTACATCATCAATCATCTTATCCATCGCCGTCATGCCAGCCATAGTGATGTACCAAGCGGTTGGGTCGAGATAGCTGATACGTTGCTGTTGGTGAGCTTGCGTTTTATTGACCAAAGGATTGTCAAAACGCGCTTTCGCCTTGCCTTCACCTTCCCCAATCGCCTGCTCACGATCAAGGACTAATAAGACATCTGGGTTGGCGTCGGCAATATATTCGAATGAAATCAAGTTACCGTGTGAGCCGGCGACTTCCACATCGTCGCTTGTCGCTGGCTTTAAGCCTAGCTCATCAAACACCATACCAAAACGACTATTCTCGCCAAACATCGCCACTTTACTACCGTTACTCATGACCATCAGCGCGTTAAAGTTGTCCGCCACCGCTTTCTCATGCGTCTGCGCAATTTTGCTGCTCATTTGCTCAATGATCGCGTCGACTTTATCTTGCTTATTAAACACTTCGCCAAGCATGCGCCAGTTGGCTTGCACACTTTGCCAATAGTGCTCGTAGTCGGCTTTAAACATGATAGTCGGCGCAATTTCCTCTAACTCGCCCATGAGCGATGCCATACGCGCTTCCGCAATGATCAAATCAGGCTTTGCGGTAAAAATGGCTTCATAGTCAGGCTCTTTCACCGTCCCGACCGCAACATATTTATCGTCTTGATAGGTTTTAGCGAGATAATCCGGCATTAAGGACTTCACCACGCCAACAGGCTCAACGCCAAGACGATCGAGTACATCTAAACTGCCTTGCCCCAAGACAACGACGCGTTGTGGTACGCCGTCGATTTCAACCGTGCCCATCGCATGGGTGATTGTTTTCGCCGCAGCATGGCCGCTTAGCACTAAGGAAACAGTAAGAAAAATAAATTGAAAAAATGAACGAAAAGCTTGCATAGCCCTTTCCTCGTAAAAATCGGTGGAGGAATGCTAACGCAGTTGAATAATTAAGTCACGAATAGAAGTGAGAATTATTCATATTTATAATGTTATTGATCAAGCGCATGGCATGAGACGATAGGTTTTGCACGCACAAACCAGTCATCATGTCTTGCATTCAAGCATACCAACGACGCTTACCAAAACTGTTTTGATCTTGCGCAAAAAAACCGCAATTGAGTCGACGACATGCGGACAATGCGTCACCAGCACGCGTTATAGAAACGAAAAAACCGCGCGACTTGCGCAAAACGCAAGCGATTGCATCGACACTATCAACATATTTAGTAATCATTAAGGGTTTTACGCGCTAATATGGGGATAGTTGTGATCAGGATCGCGCGTAAATGCGCACGGGTTACATACACTGGGCCCATCTCATGCGGAACCACTTAAAAGACAATAAAGACAGCTATGACTGTCGCAATTTAGGTACCGATTTGAGCTGGACTGCACCTAACTAGATGTTTGAGGGTTATAATGAACGAAATTTTACTTGCGGTCGTCGCTGGTGCCATCGTTGGCTTTTTCTTCAGCGCGATCAAGTTACCATTGCCTGCTCCCCCGGTCATTTCTGGGATCATGGGCATTGTTGGTATCTACCTTGGCGGCATGGCTTACCAAGCCGTGATCGAACGCTTTTTCTCTTAACTAAAGATAATTGGAGCACACTATGGCTACCCCACATATTAATGCTGTAGACGGCGCATTTGCTGAAACTGTCCTCATGCCTGGTGATCCGCTGCGTGCGCAGTACATTGCCGAAAACTTTCTCGAGAACGCGGAGCGCGTAACCGACGTGCGTAACATGTTCGGCTACACCGGTACCTACAAAGGCAAAAAAGTGTCTGTCATGGGTCACGGCATGGGGATCCCATCTTGCTCAATCTACGTGCATGAGTTGATCAAAGATTACGGTGTTAAAAACGTGATCCGCGTCGGTAGCTGCGGTGCGGTTAAAGACGATGTCAAACTGATGGATGTCATCATTGCACAAGGTGCGTCCACGGATGCGAAAGTCAACCGTACACGCTTTGCGGGTCACGACTTTGCGGCTATCTCAGACTACCACCTGCTTGAAACAGCAGTCGGTGAAGCACGTAAGCAGAATGTTGCCGTGCGTGTCGGGAACATCTTCTCTGCCGATCTGTTCTACAGCCCAGAAGCTGATTTGTTCAACAAAATGGATAACCTAGGTATTCTGGCGGTGGATATGGAAGCGGCCGGTATCTATGGTGTCGCTGCAGAGCTGGGCGCTCGTGCACTGACCATCCTGACTGTGTCTGATCATATTATTCGCGGTGAAGCACTTAGCTCAGATGAACGTCAAAAATCATTTAACGAGATGATGACTGTTTCGCTAGAAACCGCAATCAACCTGTAAGTGTTGGTCGGAGGAAACGTGTCTAGCGGTAAACTGCCCCTCGCGGCCGGTGATTTACAGCTGAACTTCTGTAAAACCCTCACCTGCCCGAATTTTGGGTCAAAGGATGAGCAAGATTACTTGGTTCAGCACACCAATCCAGCACGACCAACCTTGGTGTGCCGTGAGTGTGGCGCGTTTCCTCCACTGTTAAATAACCATGATGTTCACGCTGAGCTAATTACTCAGCGCCAACTTCATGCCGATGGCTTGTGTGCCTGTACCAATCCAGAGTGTGAGCATTTAGGCAAACCCGTGCTCACGCATCGGCATTGTTATCATGCGTTCGGCTATAGTGGCGATCGTCAGCGTTATCGGTGCAAAAGCTGCCAAAGTACCTTTGTCGATCGCTGGTCTGGGATCAACAAAAAAAGTGAGTTACAGCAAAAGCTGTTGGCCTTTCTTTTTACTGGCCACACAGTGCGTGACATCTGCCGGCGGCTGTCGCTGAATCCGAAAACCTTCTACGATCATCTTAACCAAATAGCCGCACGATGCCGACAAAAGCTTGCCGCTTACGATAGTCGGTTTTTAGCTGATACCTCAACCGGTCACCTAGCCAGTGTCCACACCGCGTTGCAGCCCAAGAGCGACAATGGCGTGCAATGGCTAGCAACGGGTGAAGCGCATAGTGGCTACGTGCTGCAGCAAGATGTGAATTATCATGCGGATGACCATCACCACTTGACCACACACCATGACCCTTACCAACCTGATTGTCGGTTTATGTCGACGCACAGTGCGGGTCAGCCGCAAGAAACAGTGCCACGGCCAGAGGGATTATTGGGTCGGGTTGATGCCAAATACCGCGATGTCTTTGCCCGCTCGAATGTCGAAGATCCCTATACGCAGCCACTGCATTTTATTTATCCTAATCGCGGCACGCTGATCCGCCCTCAATACACCACGTATGCACACTACCTCAACCTCAAGCCGTTAATCGAACATTGGCAGCAAATTGTGGTGTTTTCGCCACAAGAGCCCTTATTGCGCTCCGCTTGCCTCTCCGTTTTTGAGGCCGATATTCGCGATAAGCGCGTCAGCCATGTATACGTCGAGCAAGATGCCGGTTGGCAGCCCGGATCAGAGCCAGAAAAAATTGATATCGTTTTGCTAAGCTGGTGGCGTGACCGTTGGGCCTTTACTCGCCGTGGCGACGGCGCTAAGGCGATCTGCGATCATGGCCAAAACAAAGGTCAAGAGGCCTATTGGTTAACCCATGCAAGCTGTGATGCGTTGAAAAAATATCAACAGCACTTCCACCAGCAGTTTTCACTGTTGGTCAATGAGCCGAGACGCCGACTGCGCCCGGGTGGACTGCTACCCTTGCTTGATATCTATCGCGCATGGCACAACTTATGTTGGCAAGACCGCGCGCATCTCACCCCAGCCCAACGGCTTGGCTTGACCGAACGCCCTTTGACCTTGGCGGATCTGATGCTCTGATTGATATCGCGCGCATTCACTTGACGTGCATCGAGGTTTTTTGCCTAAATGCCCAATATCGCCGAGAAGGAAACCGCCATTGGACATTCAACTCCTGCGCACATTTATTGAAGTCAGCAAGACACGTCACTTCGGTCGTGCAGCGGACAACCTTTACCTGACCCAGTCCGCTGTGAGCTTTCGCATTCGACAACTCGAAACGCAGCTGAATACATCCCTGTTTATTCGTCAGCGCAATAATGTTCGTCTGACCGATGCGGGGGAGCGATTACTTCCTTACGCTGAAACCATGCTGCAAACCTGGCAGCGCGCCCAACAGGACGTCAGTGCGATGCACCACGCGAGCGCGCAACTGACGCTAGCCGCCTCCCCGATGCTGTGGGAACTCGATGGCGTCAGCGCATGGGTAAACCGCGTCTGTGCGGCACACGGAGACTGGTTGATCCGTACCGAATCGACGCCAGCCCAGTTGCTAGCACGCCATTTGATTGAAAAACGTATTGATGCCGGGTTGACCTCAGAGCTGCCTAAGCTTGAAGGATTACAATCGCATCACTTAGGCGATTACCAACTTCAGTTAGTCAGCCATATACCGGGGCTCACGCTGGACACGAGCGAGACCCTCCCCCTGATCTATCTCGATTGGGGCACTCGCTTTTCGCTCGAGCAAAGCCAAATTGCGTCCCTGCAACGTTCACCTGTGTTACACACCCAGTCATGCCAACTCGCATTAAACTATTTACTCGTACACGGTGGCGTCGCGTTTCTACCGTCATTAGCGGTTCATCCTTATCTCGACAATGGACAACTCCACCTGATTGACCACGGCCATATGTTGACCCATCCTCTTTACCTTACCTGGCTAACCAATAGTGATAAAAGCAACCTAATCAATGATTTAGTATCATCCGCCGGTCAGTTATAAGGGCACAGAAAAAATCGCTAAATTCACGCCTATTTCACTAGTCGACGGTCAATTTTTAGGCTATCTTAGAATCGTTAGGCAAATATTATGTGTCTAACACTTCGGCTACACATAGCACTGACAATCAACAAGCGTTAGGAAAACACCACCATGGCACAGTGGGATCAATGGTTAAAACACGGCTCGCAACAAAAAGAGAAGTTTAAATCTCGCCACCACGACGATTTTGATGACGATATGCCACGCGGCAAAAAAGACAAGAAGCGCCATAACAAACGCGCGCAACGCTCTCAATACGACGACAGTTATTTTGGAGAGGATCGCTAATCGCGAGGTAAGGCTCGCGGCATGAAGCACTGGTCATTGATAGGATAAAGGCAACGGTATCGCGTTGCCTTTTTGTTGTGGTTTTTAGACACTGGAGCACTCACTCAGGCTTGTTGCGCTTGCCACTCTGCTGCGTGTCGTTTAATCGCACGCTGTGCTAGCTGCCAACGCGGATCTTGCTGTAAGCGTTGCCAATCCACGGTTTGGCGCACCCGCAACCTGTCAGCCGCAGGAACCGACTGAATCGGCAACGCGTCGAGCACCGACACCGCACTGTGACGATCATTGCATATCAAGGCCATATCACATCCAGCATCAAGCGCCGCTTTGGCACGCGCGGGCGCGTCGCCGAACAAATGCGCGCCGCCCATGCTTAAATCATCAGAGAAAATAATCCCTTTAAACCCAAGCTGTTGGCGCAAAATCTGGGTAAGCCAGTATGGCGAGCCGCTCGCAGGCAAGGCATCATGTTGTGGGTAAATCACATGCGCAGGCATCATCGCATCCACGAGCCCCTGCTCAATAAACGATTGGAAAATCGCAAAATCGTCTGAGTGCAAAATATCGCGCGTGTCCTCAGGTGTCACTAAGTGCGAGTCTTCTTTCACCCCGCCGTGTCCCGGAAAATGTTTCCCTGTCGTGGCCATGCCCGCCAGGCGCATCCCCTTAGCAAAGGCGCCGGCATAGTCGGTGATAGCTTGATGTGTTGCGCCAAAGGCGCGGTCTTTGATTGCCGCACACCCAAACCCTAAATCCAGCACAGGTGCAAAGCTAAGATCAATCCCATGGGCGATCAGCTCCATTGCCATTATCCAACCAGCCTGCTCCGCCAGCGCTGGACTGGCGCTCAACGCACCATATGACTGCGCGGCGGGGATGGGCGTAAACGCGTCGCGAAATCGCTGAACACGTCCGCCCTCTTGGTCGACGCCAATTAAGATCTCACGCCCAGCCGCAACACGAATCGATTGCGTTAGTGCACGAAGCTGCTCTGAATCGTAATAGTTGCGCGCAAATAAAATGACGCCGCCAACACTCGGGTGGGCCAAGATTTCTTTTTCTTCGTTATCGAGCTGCTCTGCATGCACATCCAGCCAAACCGGTCCCATTGTTTCTCCTTCATACGCTTGTCAACCCACTGACAACCATGCTCGGTATTCTCAACCATCATGTCTTACCGACTGATAAGATGTCAGTATCACAGACGCATAATCAAGCACTTTGCCACGTATCGCAATCTGTTTATACTCAGTGCGTTTTACCTCATCGCCATCTTATTGTTTGACTAACGTAAGGAAACACCCGATGTCACAGCCCGCCGCCGATATCTATATAGGTGTCATGTCAGGGACGAGCTTAGATAGTATCGATGTCGTCGCTGTAAGGTTTACTCACGCCGGTTACGTGGAGTCTATCGCCCGCCACAGCGATCCGCTTCCCCAAGATATTAAAACCACGGTGATTACCTTGAGCCGAGGCCATCCGATGTCGGTCAAAGCTTTGGGTGAACTCGATCGTCGTTTAGGGGAATGTTATGCCAATGCTATCAATACCTTACTTGAACAAGCAGCGTTACGGCCCAAGCATGTCGCCGCCGTCGGTTGTCATGGTCAAACCGTCTATCACCAACCCAGCGGTGATTATCCATTCACCATGCAGCTTGGCGACGCCAATGTGATTGCAGCGCGAACCGGCATTACCACCGTCGCGGATTTTAGGCGCAAAGACATGGCGTATGGCGGTCAAGGCGCCCCTTTGGTGCCCGCCTTTCACAATGATTACTTTGCCGATAGCGAACAAGCCACCGCAGTAGTAAATATTGGCGGTATTGCCAACGTATCAATGATTTGCCCCGATCGCCCTTTATATGGCTTTGATACGGGCCCTGGGAATATGTTGATGGATGCCTGGACGCAGCGTCACCGCCATCAAGCCTATGATAAAGATGGCGAGTGGGCAGCCACCAGCTGCGCGTATCAACCCTTACTCAACCGCCTGTTGTCCGACGCCTACTTCTCACGTCCCGCCCCCAAAAGTACCGGGCGGGAATACTTCAATCTTGACTGGCTCGATCGCCAACTGCTCGCGTTTTCACTCTCTCCAGACCAAGTGCAAGCGACCTTGCTGGCATTGACTGCCGAAAGTATTGCATTAGCCATTCGTCCATTAGAACGTGGCCGCGTCTTCGTGTGTGGCGGTGGCGCGCACAATCAAGCATTGATGCATGCGCTACAACAGGCACTTCCGCAATGGTCGATTGCACAAACTGACGATGCCGGGATCAGTTGCGACGATATGGAAGCCATTGCCTTTGCTTGGCTAGCCAGACAAACCCTCAATCACCAACCAGGCAACGTACCCGCCGTGACGGGCGCAACGCAAGCCTGTTGCCTTGGTGCCATTTATCTACCTTACTGAGGAACGATTATGTCAGCCCCCAGCGTCGATCAGCTAAAAGACTTACTCTCAGAAACACGCAACCCGCATACACTGACGATCGACCAACAAGACACACTGGGCTTGGTGGCGATGATTAACGCAGAAGATAAAGGAGTCGCCGCCGCCGTGCAGACGCAGCTCCCTGCGATTGCCAACGCGGTCGATGCGATTGCGGCAAGCTTTAACCAAGGCGGCCGTCTTATCTACATCGGGGCGGGAACCAGTGGTCGACTTGGCGTGCTTGACGCCGTGGAATGCCCGCCCACCTTTGGGGTGGATAGCCAGCAAGTCATAGGATTGATTGCCGGTGGCGACCCGGCCATGTTCGTTGCCCAAGAAGGTGCCGAAGATAACCCTGATGCGGGTAAATCGGATTTGGTCGCGCAACACCTCACCGCGAAGGATGTAGTGGTCGGCATCGCCGCCAGTGGTCGCACCCCTTATGTCCTCGGTGCACTCGATTATGCCCAGCAAATCGACGCGGTGACGGTCGCGCTGTCATGTAATCCCCATGCGGCGATCAACACCCACGCCCAGATTGCCATTACACCCGAGGTTGGCCCCGAAGCGCTCACGGGCTCAACCCGAATGAAATCAGGTACGGCGCAAAAAATGGTATTAAATATGCTGAGCACCGCTGCGATGATAAAGACAGGCAAGTGCTATCAAAATTTGATGGTCGATGTAAAAGCTAGCAACGATAAACTGGCGACCCGTTCAACGTTAATCGTGATGGAAGCGACAGGGTGTGACGAAGATACCGCGACACATGCCCTTTCACGCACTGATGGCGAAGTAAAAGTCGCGATCTTGGTGATCCTAGCCGACCAGGATCCCGCCACAGCCCGGCAACGCCTTCAGCAGGCCAATGGGCACCTACGTGATGCGCTGGCGTTAGGGTAATACTCGACAAGCCTTATCCGTCTGAGGAGGAGCGCAGGCTTTTCTCTTGCAATATCGCCGTCGGTTGCACACTGTCCATACGCTCAACATAAGCCTGATATTGTTGGAACGGAAGCGGGCGAGAGTAATAATAGCCTTGTGACACATCGACGCCATACCGGCGTAACAGGGCCTCCGCTTCCTCTGTTTCCACGCCCTCAGCAACAACCATTACCCCTAGTGAGCGGGCCATGTCTGTGGTGGCGCGAACAATGCTTTGATGACGGCCGCTCTTGTGCAGATCTCGAACAAAACTGCGATCAATTTTGAGCTCAGTGAATGGGAGTTGAGAAAGGAAATACAACGAGGAATAGCCCGTGCCGTAGTCATCGATCGATACTTCAATCCCACTGGCAGACAGTGCTGAAATCAGTTGTTTCAGCCAGTTATAGTCCTCGACCATCACTGATTCTGTCAGTTCCAACGAGATGAGGTTTGTCGGTATATGATATCGGCGCGCCAGCTCGACCACACGATTGGCTAAGTCGGGGATATAAATATCAGACGCACTGATATTGATGGAAAGGCGGCGGCAATGGCCGTTACGGATAAGCTGCGCTTGTTGTTGAAACGCGCGTTTCATCACCCATAAAGTAAGATTATTAATGATCCCAACATCTTCCGCCATTTGCACAAAGACTTCAGGCGATATTTGCCCATACTCAGGGTGCGTCCAGCGCGCTAAGACTTCCGAACCATGGATAGAGCCAGTGCGCAAGTCAATCTGCGGTTGATGATAAAGCTCGAGCTGATCATTCTCGATGGCGTCTCTTAAATCAGTCACGAGTGAAACATGCAGTTGATGATGTCGCTGCTCGTCGTAGTTAAAGCGTGCATAGTGAGTAGTGAGTGACTGGTGTTGAGCAATAGCGCTTAGGGCACGGCTGATTAATAAGCTCGGATGATCACCATCGGTGGGGTAGTGACAAACACCAATCCGTACTTTCACTTGTGTGACAAACGCGCCAACACACAATTCACCATTTAACTCTTTAATCAGTGCGTCGATGATACGGTCACACGTTGCGCTGTCAGCATCATCCATTAAAAAAGCAAATACGCCTTCTTTTAAGCAGCCCAAGCGATAATTGGGCCTGTCACTGTCCGTTCTTATACAGATCACAGGGGGTACATCCAGGACATCACTGATACGCTCCGCAATCGCGGTGATGTATTCCTCTCGAGCGTGCTCATCTAAATACGGTAAGAGGCTGGTATAATTATCTACCGAGAGGCAATATAAATTGAAACTCATATTCCGACTGATCAAGTCGTCGATCATCATATGTAATACATTATTATTCGGTAAATAGCTTAAGGTATCGTGGGTGAGCGCTTGCATTTCTTGTAACCGTTGGCACCGGAAACGCTCGGCTAACGCCAAAGTAAACAAGATCATGGTCATTCCCAGCGACATCATCAGGGCATAACGTGATAGTAAGCTGTATTCAACGTAATTGAGCATCAAGGCATAAAGTATCACCCCACCCACTATGGCGGGGATCCAGCTGAAGGCAAAAAGCAAGAGCCAAGATTTTCTCGGTTGCCATTGCAACCATAGGTAGTAGGCTAGCAAGCCATAAACTGGTAATTGCGCGATAAAAACGAATGACAGTGACACATACGTAGGGGTAATAAAACTTAATACAGCTAAGCCAAATAGCCCTCCACAAGTCATATAAAACAGTGATCTGGCACGCTGATAAAGCCGACTTCGCTCAAAATCTAAAAAATAATAAGTAAACCACAATCCCGCCATGAGTAAGCAAACGGCCAACGCAACCAAGTGGTTACTGATGAATATTTGAACCGTATCTGGCAAAAAGTAACGACTGAAACCGTGATTCACACTCACGAGCATCGCACTCATTAGGGCAACGGGAACAAAAATGAGATAGACGCGCTGACGGCTATAGACATACACCCCAGCACTATACAGCGCGACCATAAACGTAAAGGTGACAAATCCCCCCCAGACCAAATGTACCGATCTAGACAGATGATCAAACGCGTGGTGCGACATTACACTTAACGGCATGATCGCCATATCATTCGAGGTAACTTTGAGCAGTAATTGGTTGTCACGATCAGGGAGTAAATTGACCGGAATGGAATCAGGCATTGGCAAGCGATTCAAGCGTGCCGGTGTTTTATCCCCTGCTTTTATCTGTGAGCGCACCTGATCGCTATCCAAGATATGGTAGGCGTCCAAATAGTCAATCAGTGGGTTATCGGTGAGCACATGAATGTCGCGCTCAGCCAAGCCACGATAATTAAAATCAAGCTTGATCCAATAGGTTTGATAAGCCAGCTTCCACGGAATGTCACGCGCGCTATCGGCTGGCGTAAACGGCGCATGATCCAACACATAGTTAAGAGAGAGATCGTTGGTTTCATCAATGAAATAGCTATAGTCGATACTGACCAGTGATTGCGCAGGGGCGGTGGTGCGGCTCAAACTCGTCATCCAAAACCCGACAGCCAATACAACCACCAATGTGAACAAGGTCGTCACCCAAATAAGGGGCTGCCGAGACTGTAGTGCGTGCATAAACATACACTCCTTAACCAAACACGAGTCTGCCGCCCGAGGTTACCCCCCTTCCCTTGTACTTCTTGCGATTTAATCTGCTCGGAATGCTGGCGAGACTTAATAAAAATAGATAGTGATGGCTACTTTTTCAAACAGAACGCCTTTAAAAACGCTGCCTATACGATTAATCAGAGGGTTACATAGCGCGTCGTAGAAGCCAAAAAAATGAACATAAGTTTTAAAATGGAACATTTGTTCAATCATCATAAGCGCGATACACTGAGACCCATTACAGTGAGCCGTACTGTGTGCGGTGAGTTTGATCCGATCGATGAGCGAGACCAACATCTATGAGTACGCCAGCATCCCCAGATAACGTTCACGAAGACACAGATTTGCTGACCGAAATCGCCATTCTGTATTACCAGCAAAGCGCGACCCAAGAGGAGATCGCACGCAAATACAAAATAAGTCGCCCCAAAGTCAGCCGTCTACTCCGAAAAGCACGCGAGGAAGGGATCGTTGAAATCACGGTGAAGTTTCACCCCGTGCATAGCGCGCAATTAGAACAAAGGCTCATGGCGCGATTTAATCTCAAACGCGCATTAATTTCTCTCGACCAACCCAGTCCCGAAGAGCAGCGCACTCAAGTCGCGACCCTGGTTTCCACTTATTTGGATGGCAACCTCAACGACGGCATGGTAGTCGCAGTGGGGCAAGGTCAAAACGTCGCGGCGGTTGCTGATCACCCAGGGGTCGTCTCTCATCGCCAAACGCGCTTTGTTTGTGCTATCGGCGGTACCCACCGAAGTGGTGATGCCTTTAACGCGGATCATATTTGCCGGCGTCTCGCCAAAAAATTTGGTGGCAGCAGTGAAACCCTGTATGCCCCCGCCTACGTCGATAACGAGTCAACCCAACAAGTGTTTGTCTCTCACCCCAATATCAGTGAAACCTTGAATCAGGCGAGAAAGGCAGAGTTTGCACTGGTCGGCATTGGCGATATGGACGAAAATAGCCATATGGTCAAATTAGGCTGTTTTACCGCACGCGAATTTGTTGAAGCACGTGTTAACCATGGTATTGTCGGAGACATCGGTGGCTTTGATTTTTTCCGTCTCGACGGGCAACCCACCGATAATTTGATGCGAGGGCGCGTGGTTGGGCTAGCCATGCCTGACTTGGCACGTATTCCCAGTGTCATCGCCATGGCCAGTGAGAGTCGTAAAGCTTTGTCCATTCTTGGCGCTTTGCGTACGGGCGTGATTGATGTGCTGGCCACCAGCGCAAGTTGTGCGATGGCACTGCTCAACATGTCAGAGCCCGCCCCTGATGAAACCGCGTTCATGTTTCAACAGGATGAGTAAATTCGAGACCAAAGAGTGAGACTTAACTCTCTTTATGTCGCAATACAATTGACAAGTGACGTAAAAAACTCAAAGATCGTCACATCATTTGCTCAGACGCGTTGCATCTGTTCATATTCAGAGCAAGCGTTAGCACGTCATACGGCGTCTGGGCCTACCACGTAAAGAAGGTGAGTGAAGATGAGCAACAAACTGGACCAACTCCGTGCCCTAACCACAGTGGTCGCTGACACAGGCGACATCGAAGCAATTAAAAAATACCAACCGCAAGATGCCACAACCAACCCTTCTCTGATCCTCAAAGCCGCGCAAATCAAAGAATATGCGCCGCTGATCGATGAAGCGATTGCTTATGCAAAATCACACAGCAGCGACGCAGACCAACAGGTTGCCGATACCTGTGACCGTCTCGCCGTCAATATTGGTAAAGAAATCCTCAACGTGATCCCTGGCCGTATCTCTACCGAAGTAGACGCACGTTTGTCTTACGACACAGAAGCCAGTGTGGCTAAAGCGCGCAAGCTTATCAGCATGTACAACGAAGCGGGGATCAGCAACGAGCGCATTCTGATCAAACTGGCGTCAACTTGGGAAGGCATCCGCGCTGCAGAAATCCTGGAAAAAGAAGGGATCAACTGTAACCTGACACTCTTGTTCTCATTCGCGCAAGCACGTGCCTGTGCCGAAGCGGGCGCTTACCTGATTTCACCATTTGTGGGTCGCATCATGGATTGGTACAAAGCCAAAGAAGGCCGTGATTTCGAGGCGGCTGAAGACCCAGGTGTTAAATCCGTCACCACCATCTACAACTACTACAAAGCCCACGGCTACGACACCGTCGTGATGGGCGCGAGCTTCCGTAACACGGGCGAGATTTTAGAGCTGGCTGGCTGCGATCGTCTTACCATCAGCCCACAGCTTCTCCAAGAGCTGAGCGACGCCGACGGTGACGTGCCTGTGAAACTCAAAGACGCGGGAGCCACCGAGCAACGCCCAGCGCGTATGACCCACGCCGAATTCTTATGGGAGCACAACCAAGACGCGATGGCGGTTGAGAAGCTCGCAGAAGGCATCCGCAATTTCGCGGTTGACCAAGGCAAGCTTGAAGACATGATTCGCGAACAACTGTGATCAAACACAAAGCGTGATTTAACACAATAAAAGCGGCTGAGTCCGCTTTTATGATACTGTTTAACCCTATTTCACCTGTTCAACCTGTAGGTAAACACATGGAACGCAAAATGCTAGCTAACGCCATCCGCGCCCTTGCGATGGACGGTGTGCAAAAAGCCAAATCTGGTCACCCAGGCGCCCCAATGGGCATGGCTGATATCGCCGAAGTCTTGTGGCGCGACCACATGAACCACAACCCACAAAACCCAGATTGGGCCAACCGTGACCGTTTCGTACTGTCAAACGGCCACGGCTCTATGCTGATTTATTCGTTACTGCACCTGACCGGCTATGACGTATCCATTGACGATCTTAAACAGTTCCGTCAATTGCACTCCAATACCCCAGGCCACCCTGAATATGGTTACGCACCGGGAATTGAAACCACCACAGGTCCTCTCGGCCAGGGCATTACCAATGCCGTGGGTATGGCAGTGGCAGAGAAATCGCTCGCGGCGCAATTTAACCGCGACGGCCATGACATTGTCGACCATCACACCTACGCATTCTTGGGTGATGGCTGCTTGATGGAAGGTATCTCGCACGAAGCATGCTCACTCGCCGGCACCCTAGGCCTGGGCAAACTGATCGCTTTCTGGGATGACAACGGCATTTCTATCGACGGTCATGTGGAAGGTTGGTTCTCTGACGATACCGCGAAACGCTTTGAATCTTATGGCTGGCACGTGATCCCTGCCGTCGACGGCCATGATTCGGCAGCCATTCAAGCGGCCATCGAAGCGGCAAAAGCAGAAACTGGCAAGCCGACATTGATCTGCACCAAGACCACCATCGGTTACGGCTCACCCAACAAAGCAGGCAGCCACGACTGCCACGGTGCGCCACTGGGTGATGACGAAGTACAAGCCGCGCGTGAGTTCCTCGGTTGGGAGCATGGCCCATTTGAGATCCCACAAGATATTTATGCACAGTGGGACGCCAAAGAAGCCGGTGCGGCCAAAGAAGCCGCATGGAACGAGAAATTCGCGGCGTATCAGGCACAGTATCCAGAGCTAGCCGCTGAGTTTACTCGTCGCATGAAGGGTGAGCTGCCAAGCAACTGGGACAGCGAAACCCAAAAGCTCATCAAAGATCTACAGGCCAACCCAGCCAAAATTGCATCGCGTAAAGCGTCACAAAACGTGTTAGAAGAATTTGGCAAGCTACTGCCAGAACTGCTCGGTGGCTCTGCTGACTTGGCACCGTCTAACTTAACCATGTGGTCAGGCTCAAAAGCGATCAGTGCTGACGATGCTAGCGGTAACTACCTGCACTACGGTGTGCGTGAGTTTGGTATGACCGCCATTATCAACGGTATTGCCCTGCACGGCGGTTTTGTACCTTACGGCGCAACCTTCCTGATCTTTATGGAGTACGCCCGTAACGCGATGCGCATGGCCGCGTTGATGAAGGTGCAAAACATTCAAGTGTATACCCACGACTCGATTGGCCTGGGTGAAGATGGTCCAACTCACCAGCCGGTTGAGCAAATGGCCACTCTGCGCCAAACGCCGAATATGAGCATGTGGCGCCCGTGTGACCAAGTTGAATCTGCGGTCGCGTGGAAAGCAGCGGTTGAGCGTAAAGACGGCCCAAGTGCCCTGGTGTTCTCGCGTCAAGGCCTGGCTCAGCAAGAGCGTGATGACGCACAATTGGCTAACATTGCCAAAGGTGGCTACATCCTAAAAGATGCAGCGGGTAAGCCTGATCTGATCTTGATTGCGACCGGCTCTGAAGTCGAATTGGCGATGGAATCAGCCGCGAAACTAAGCGAAGCCGGCAAACAAGTGCGTGTCGTCTCTATGCCAAGCACTGACTTGTTCGATAAGCAAGATGCCGCCTACCGCGAGTCCGTGCTGCCATCAGACGTGACAGCACGTATTGCCATTGAAGCGGGTATCGCCGATTACTGGTACAAGTACGTGGGTCTCGACGGCCGTGTTGTCGGTATGACCACCTTCGGTGAGTCAGCACCGGCTGACGAGTTGTTCAAAATGTTCGGCTTTACCGTTGAAAACGTGGTTAACACCGCTGAAGAGTTGCTCGCTTAATCGCACCTTCACGGCACGTTAATTCTGCTAAGGCCAGTCAGCGATGACTGGCCTTTTTTCTATCCTCGCTTCTCGCATCCTGCAACCCATGCTGTAACAGCGACAGATGCAGCGCGCCTATAGAAAGCGACTCGCCGAGGGACGCACATTAGCATCCAGAGTATCCACCCCTATGTCATTTTGAAGGTGGGCTGGCATCGATGCGATTGACACTGCTTTCGGTTTACGGCTCATACCAACTCGCCCTTGAACACCTTGGATAATCGCCAATAACATTGAGGTAACGCCCTTTTTCATTTCTTTCATCGTGATTCCCCTCTCATTGTGTTGTGAAGATGCTAGTCAGGATAAAACCTCAAGTTATATTGAGGTAAACAAGGAGTGGCAGAAAAAGGTGAAAAAAGATGGAAATGAGTGTTGGGCAAGTGGCAAAACGCGCGGGGGTAAAGGTGTCTACCCTGCATTTTTACGAGCAAAAAGGCTTGATCGCCAGTTGGCGTAATGCGGGCAATCAACGCCGTTACGACCGTGCAGTGCTGCGTCGTATTGCGGTGATTAAAGCTGCACAACATGTGGGGCTCTCACTTGAAGAGATAGGCGAAGCATTAAGTGAACTGCCCTCTCACCGAGCCCCCACCAAAGAGCAGTGGCGTGATATGGCAGAGCGCTGGGATGCCACCCTCAATGAGCAAATCGCACGCTTACAGCAGTTACAAGCCAATTTAAGTGGCTGCATTGGCTGTGGCTGCCTATCAATGAAAACCTGCTCGCTCTATAACCCCAATGACGTGGTTGGTGAAGTCACCCAAGATGACAACGTGTTGAATCACCCGAAAATGGGGGTAACCCAACTGTTAAAAGACTGGGGAAAGAGACGATGAGTAGCCCAACCGCAACGCTCCACCCAAGGATTAAATAAAAATACTCACAACGCTTTACATGTGGGTGGAATGCTGTATGGTGGACACAGCTCTGGAACATGGAGCATCAATGATACATCAAGTAAAAGTCAACATAAGCTACGCTATTATCAATATTATAGAGTTTCTAACGTTACCCGCTTTCGCTTTTAGACATTTCATCGACTCCGTTCAAAGCTATCCTATTTTTTGTAACTTAAGAGAGAATGATTATGTCTAATCAAGCAACTGGTATCGTAAAGTGGTTTAACGAAGAGAAAGGTTTCGGTTTCATCACTCGTGACAACGGCGAAAAAGACGTGTTTGTACACTTCCGCGCGATCGTTGGCGAAGGTTTCAAAACCCTAACTGAAGGCCAGCGTGTGAACTTCACCGTTGAGCAAGGCCAAAAAGGCCCACAGGCTTCTGACGTTTCTGTAGCATAAGAAATCAGACCTGATTGATAGAGGGCGCTCAGGCGCCCTTTTTTTGTGCCTATCGTTTGGCGAATGTGATCAACACGGCGGATGGCAAACGATAGACACAACACGTTTTCACAAAAAAGCCCCGGCTATCTGGTGTTGCACCAGCTGGGGCTTTTTATCAGAGTAACCGACCAAGATTCACTCGCTACCTGTGACTTAATCAGCCTCGCTGCATTGTCTGACGCTTTTTCAAAAACGTTAACCAGCTCTCTACCGCCTCATCAGGGGCAATCTTTTTAGCAATGCGTGCTTGCTCAAGGGCCTGGTCAAACTGCTTCAGTTTGTAGTAGGCGCGCACTTTTGTCAGCGCTATCTCTTTAGCAGATGCCCCTTTACCCGCTTTATCAAGCGAAGTAAGTGCTTGCTGATAGTCGCCTTGCTGAATTTGCATTAACGCCAATTGCCAATGGTACTGACGGTCTTTTTGTGCGGCTAAACGCCACGCTGAAGCCGCTTGAGGCCATTCTCGCGCTTGCTGCCATAAGCTTGCTTGCTGCGCGAGCGTTTGCGCATCTTGTTCGTTCTCAGGCAAGCGTTTGAGCCACGTCGCCGCCCGTTCGGGAACGCCGATATTGGCATACAACTGCGCCACCGTACGCTGCTCACTGGGTTCAAGCTCCACCCCTTTACGCTGGGCGAGTAAATAGGTGCTGATCGCCTCTTTCGGTTGCTCTAAGCGCACATAGTTGGCCGCCAATTGGCGCCACCATTGCTTGTTTTCAGGCTCGCGCTTCAACAATGCTTTAAGCGTCGGGGTCGCTCCACGCCATTGCTCGAGTTGTAGCTGCGCGCCCAACTTCAACGACAGCGCCGACACACTGGCGCCATTTTTCACCACGCCCTGATACGCCGGATAGGCGTTTAATACCTGGCTCCATTGTTCACGCTGATAGTGCGCCTGCATAATGCGCAGCCACACATCTTCACTTTGATCCGTCTTTTCTTTGGGGATCGCGCGAGCCAACGGATAGTAGTATTGCAGCGCCGACGCATACTGGCCATCAATCAACAATAAATCAGCGAGCATGCGCTTGGTTTGCCAGGCTTGCGCGTCTTTCAGCTGTTCACTGTCGACCGCGCGTTGAATATGGACAATCGCCTTATCATTATTGCCATATTGCCAATAGAACACCCCCAACGCCCGGTTTACAAAGGCTTTATCGTAGGCGCGTTCAGCAGACAGCGCTTCAAGCACGGCAATCGCCTCACCCAGTTTGGCGTCTTGCTCTAGCGTTTGTGCTTTTTCAATCGAGCGTGCCACCGATGGCGAAAGCTGCGCAGCGGCTGGGAGCGAAATGACCAATACGAAGGTAACAATGAGTCGTTTAAACATTAGCGTAAGTTAAACTCCAGTTTCACCTGTTGACCGGGTTGAGCCACGGCTTCTCCGTTAACCACTTTCGGCTCATACTTCCATTTACGCAGCGCGCGTAACGCCTCTCGCTCAAACACGCGCGGCGGGTTGGCATCAACCACGGTCAAATCTTGTGGGCGTCCCGAGGGACTAATGGTAAAGCTCACCACCACGAATCCCTCTAGGCCGCGGCGCATGGCGCGTGGCGGATAATTCGGCTCGACCCGAAATAGCGGCATCGCCTGCTGGTTGTTCGGCCCGGTGCTGACATTTAAGTCGCCGAGCGACGGCGCTTGCACCATCACCCCTTGAATATTGCTTTGCACATTCAAGTTCGGCATATCCGGCTGTGGCGCAGTACTGGATTGTGTCTGCGTTTGCGTCACCGGCGTCGGTGGATCAGGCACCTCTGGCGGTGTCGGGCGCTCCGGGACACTGCGTTGACGACGTTGTACCTCGGTATCCGGCTCTTGCATGAAAATATCAATGCTTACCGACTCAGCCTTCTCTTGAGGCCGCTGAGACGAATGTCCGACCATTAGCGCCATCAACATAAACAGGCCAAGCGTAAACACCAACGCCGCCGGCAATGAGATTAGCCATCGCTTCATTACGGCGACTCCGTGGCCAACGCAATGCTGCCAATGCCGGCCCCTTTCGCCGCATCCATGACTTTAACCACCGTCCCGTTGTAGGCCAGCTCATCAGCTTGAATCACCAGCGAGGCATCGGGTTTGTCGAGCAATAGATGCTCAAGCGTCGCTTCGACACGTTCCACATCGACAAGGCGCTTATCAATGTACACCTCATTCGAGGCGGTGACCGCGACAAAAATACCCGCCTCTTTTTGGCTGGTTGAGTGGCTGGCTTCCGGGCGGTTTACTTCCACGCCAGACTCGCGCACAAAGGAGCTGGTAACAATAAAAAAGATCAGCATGATGAACACAATGTCCAACATGGAGGTTAAATCAACCTGCGCTTCCTCGCGCTGTTTTTGGGCTCGAATCAATCGCATTACTGACTCCGAAGCGCCTGCTCCAGCGCGACTTCACGACGCTGACAGGCTTTAACTAAACGGGCATGAGCAAACATACCGGCCAAGGCAGCCACCATACCTGCCATCGTGGGTAAGGTTGCCATTGAAATACCTGAGGCCATTAAACGGGGCTCACTGGTGCCTTGGCTGGCCATCACATCAAACACAGAAATCATCCCCGTGACCGTGCCTAACAGCCCCAACATCGGGCAAATAGCCACCAAGGCTTTAATAAAGCCAAGATAACGGCCGAGATCCTGTTGGGCTTGAAACAACCAGCCTTGGCGAATGGCGCGTGCATGCCAAGAATGATGGTCGGTACGCGCCTGCCACGCGGCGATCCACGCGCGACGTTGTGCGGGGAATCGTGAATAGAGATATAGCAGGCGTTCAATCACCAACACCCAGCACACCATTACCACCACACCTAACCACCAAAGCACGGGCCCACCTTGCGCCATAAAATGACGCAAGGTGCTCAAAATATCCTGCTGGCCAAGCTGTGAGAATAACGCCACGTCTATCATGCCGCTTGTCCGGTTTCCACTCGCTGATCACTGTTTTCAGCTTGTTCCGCCACCAGGCTAATGCTTTGTTTTTCCAACATGCCACGAATGTGATCGGCTTGCCCACTCAAGATGTTATGCGCCAGCAGTAGCGGAATGGCGGCAATCAAGCCAAGCACTGTGGTGACCAGAGCCATCGAGATGCCATCCGCCATCACTTTCGGATCGCCATTACCAAACTGGGTGATCACCTGGAAGGTCTCGATCATCCCGGTCACCGTCCCCAGCAAGCCAAGCATCGGCGCCAATGCAGCAAGCAGTTTCAGCATCGATAGGCCTTTTTCACAGCCTTGCTGTTCATCCACCACCGCTTCCAATAAACGCAGCTCCAGTGATTCCACATCGCGCTTTGGTGCATCATGATAGACCTTCAGCACACGGCCAAGCGGATTATCCTCCGGTGATTCTGGGTGTTTAAGCTGGCGATGCATTTTGGCGTGAACCGAGAGCAAGACTGCCCCACGGTATAGCGCAATGAGCAAGCCGACAGCCAATAGGGTCGCGATCACTTTGGCAACAAAGCCACCCTGCGCAAAGCGTTCGCTTAAGCTTGGCGCATTTTCTAGCTGCCCAAGTAACATGCCACGTGACGGATCGACGAGCACAGTCTCACCGACGTTGGCGATGGCTTGTTCAAGCTTTGCTGATGTTAAAGTGTTGTCCGGTTGTGCGCGGTACGGGATCGCCACTTGTCGTTCAGCTTGCCAGTTTAAATACCCTTGCTCATTCACCAGCCCAAGGTTACCCACTCGCACCACCGACTGCTCAGACGATACACCTTGCGCATTCACCACAGGTAAAGAAAGGGTTTGCAGCTGACCGCTGGTTTGCATTTGCGTGAGCATGCCCTGCCACAGGCTATTAAGCTGCTTGAGCGAGGGTAAGGTATCCGCGGCCACAATATCTGCCACCGTTTGATTAAACGCAGGCTGAGTAATCGCCACATAACTCGACGCGCCGTCGGTCTGGATGGTTTTACTTGCTTGGCGCACCACACCAAACAACTCACCCAAACTGCCCGACTCCAAACGCAACTTATCTTCCAAAGACGCCAGTTGTTGCTCGTTATCGCTGAAGGTGTCACTCAATTGCTCTGTTTCCGCCTCTAACGCATTGCGCGTGGCTTTGAGCTGATTGAGTTTCGCGCGCAATTCACGCTCGGTCAGCGCGAATTGTGCTTCTCGCGCTTGGTTATGCTCATTCGCCTGCTGATGTGCCTTTTGGGTTTGCTCGACAAGATCATCGGCGTGGGTAAAAGGCGCCATCGCGGCAAAACAGGTTGCGACAATAAGGGTTTTCCAACTCATGACTTCACCCCTTGATTAGCACTCAATGGCAGAGATAACAACGACGGTGCCATTTGTTTTTGCGCCACCGCAAAGGCCTTATCCACCGCTTCCGCGACACTGGCATCCAGCGCGACCCACTGATCATCGCGGGCGCTCCACAGCCAATGCTGCTGACCATCTAAGCTACGCGCCACCAGCGACATTCGACCCAAGTGCAACACATCCACCTGGTGATCTCGACCATTAAGCACAACGGTATCTTGATAGGCATCAAGCTTGCTGCCATAGTCTCGCTCAATTTGATACGCCTCGAGAATACGACGGAATTTCTCTGAGTCCGCCACATCGGCACGGCCCATCATCGCCTTAAGTTTTTGCAAACGGGCTTGGCGTTGGTCGGCTTTAAGAGGAATATCCTTGGCAAGCCACTGCTCGAGCCCACCCAACATGCGATACATCAACGGCACGATGCCTTGGCGAGTGTCTTTGATCTCGTCGATTTGATTCCGCAGGCTGGTCGCCTCTTTATCCTGATTGACCACCAAGTTTTGCAAGTGATCGCGATAGATTTCCAGGTTACTAATCTGTGCCTGCAGCTGCTCAATTTCTTGGCGCATGGCCAAGCTGCTATCAGAGTGGCGATTAATCCGTGACTGTGACTGCGCGGCCTCTTGGGTAGTGTTACCCTCGATAGCTTGCGCTTTTTCGAGTTGATCCGCACTCACTACTGGCGTAAACGCCAAACAGGACGCAACGCCCAGCACGAGCCGAAATGAAGACGATTTTATCATGGTGATATCTACAAACATGCATGGTGATATGGCTTGCGCCATAAACAAAAGTGAGAATAGTTTCTATTTGCGTGTAATGTACCGAGTTTGGCGGAAAAGATCTAGCCTAGCAGGCCTAGAAACGCGGGAATATTGCCCATATCGAGTCATGATGAGCTGACGGTGAAACAAGGCGGGATAGCGCATGTGCCTCGCGAGTGAGCAGTATCTCGACCATCAAACAGGTCAACATGCTCGAGCTCAATCAGCCACCATAAATCCTGTCACGGCCTTGGTGCTTGGCGTCATACATAAGCTTGTCTGCCCTCACTAATAGTGTGCGGAGCGAGTCCTCTTTTTCTAATTGAGCTAAACCGACACTCACGGTTAGCGACAAAGCAGGGGCTTGTTCAATGTTTGCCTTTCTCAATTTATCGGCGATACGCGTCATCACCTCGTGAGCCTCACGGCGATGACAGCCAGGGAATGCGAGTAAAAACTCTTCACCTCCCCAACGTGCTACCAGATCACTTTTTCGACATTCGCCTCTTGTCAAGTCAGCAAATATCGTTAGCGCTTTATCACCGACATCGTGCCCGTATGTGTCGTTGATGTTTTTAAAGTTATCAAAGTCCACCAGTGCAATACTCAGCGGCTGCTCATCCGCAAAAGCTTGCATTATTATTTGTCTTAGCGCTTTATCACCATAGCGACGGCTATAAAGACTCGTGAGTGAGTCTGTATTCGCTAACCGCGTGATTTCTTCCTTGGCTTGCTTTAATTCACTGATATCCCTCATTCTGGCCAATTCATGCCCGAGCCAGTCAGCAAATAGTTTTATCATTTCATAATCTTGCCGAATAAACGGACGGCAGGGACTCGCGCTCGAGAAGTTGACCGTACCGTAACGTTGACCGTCGACAAAAATCGGTGCGCCTAGGTACGCTTCTAAGCCAAAGTTTTTAAAGCACGGATGCTCAGCTATCTCACTGGAAGAGACATGGTGAAAACCTTGCACATCGTTGGCTTTGTAAACATGACTACAGTAAGTGCCCTTCAAGTCAAACACCGTGCCCTCTTCAATCGCGTCGTCAGGGTGGTGGGCGTGCTTCACGATATAGTCATCGTCAATGATCTCGCTGACAATACCGATAGGCAGCCCGAACATTTCGCACCCTAATGCCAGGATCTCGAGTGTTCGCTCACGAAATGATAGCTGTCGATTAGATGTAACGCTGTGGAGTTTGTTCAGCCCATACTCTGCTTTGAGTTTGACCGTTTCATCGGTTATTAGTCCAACGTACAACGCATTAACGCCGTCGTCATTTCGAATGATACCGCCGTTTAACCGACCTTTAAAAACGTCACCATACTTAGTGACACAATCGATGTAAAAGGTCTCGTTAGGGTTGTCACTGCGGGCGTTGGCGATCACTTGGCCGACACGAAGAAAATCACTTTCACTCGCATAAAGGATTTGCGTTGGTTTTCCTATCACTTCATCGTACTTATAACCAAAACAATCAGTAAAGCTTTGATTTACGTGTATAATCTCTCGGGACGTATTCGCAATGACAGCCGCTTGATCTAAGTTATCAAAACCTCTAAAAAGCATAGAGAGCTGAGTAGAATTAAAGTACTTCTCTGGCATCATCATGCCTTACTATGTCGATGAATAGATATAAATAATAGCCTAGTCAACAGGGGTATTTCTACTAAAAGTCTAATTAATAAGACAAATGTTAAGTTTGTACTCGTTCCCACTCGCGACAAACCGCCAGCCGCCCCGACGTGCCCATGTAATCTCTGTCATTGGAGGAGCCCCGCTTTCCACTGGGCTGAAACTTTCTCTCGTTCCCACGCTCCTGCGTGGGAATACATACCTCGCTACCACTCACGACAAACCTCAAGCAACCCCGGCGTGCCCATGTCATCTCTGGCACTCGAATAACGCCAGTGAGCTGCTTCACCTCTCGTTCCCACGCTCCTGCGTGGGAATGCATACCTCGCTACCACTTGCGACAAACCACCAGCAGCCCCGGCGTGCCCATGTAATCTCTGGCACTCGAATAACGCCAGTGAGCAGCTTCATCAACATAGCCCCGCTTCACCGGATTTTGATGGATATAGTCTATTTTCTGCCACATCATGGCGTCGCTTTGTATCAATTCAGGATGCACACCCTCCTGCCAAAACTGATAAGCGCGGTCACCTTTGTGGGCTTTTTTATAAAACGCCAATTGATCCAGAATTTGCTTAACGTTGCGTTCAGCAAGGTATTGAATCAGATTTTTCGCCGTCCATGATTTAAGTCGAGCAATATCATGATCCAATGCCTGACTTTGCAGCACCAAATGACAGTGGTTTTCTAGTACTACCCAAGCGTAAACCTTTAGGCCGTCTCTGCTTAAAAAACGCAAAGCATCTAGCAAGATATTAACGGTGTCCGGGCGCGTGAATACCGGGATCCAGTGCAGCACGGTCAACGTCACGAAGTGCGGTAAGTGAGGCTCGGTGATTTTATAGCGGCTTCTCCCCATGATTCACACTCCATATGCATTACCACGCCGGAGCGTGGGAACGAGGTAACGAGATACGACTTCTACCCATTATTCACACTCCGTATACACTCCCACACCGGAGCGTGGGAACGCGCGAACAGCGCTCAAACCCAAACATAGGGCGCTTTATTCAGAATGCGCTCTCGATGAGCTTACAACTTCCCGCCATTTCGAGTAACTCGTAACAACATCATGTTTCGCGTTTTCACTCGTAATCTCTGCATTAATTTTTTCAGAGAATTTAACTCGTTCCCACGCTCCTGCGTGGGAATGCATATCGAGTTTGTTCCCCTGTTAGTGATCACAGAGCTAAAAAAATCACCACACAGAGATGTCATAAAATCCAGTCAAGAGTGCGAAGTGAACCGCAGCAGTGATAAACTACGCCCATTCGTTCTCTCGTTCCCACGCTCCTGCGTGGGAATGCATACCAAAGTTATCTCATAACAATCATACTTTTCCGCCAACGCCTTTAAACTTATCGACAAACGCAGCAATCTTCTGTAGGACGGTTTGTTTTTTGGTCAGGTATTGTGGATTTAATGGGCTCATCTTCGGCAATAGGCTGTTAAGTTCCGTACCTTGCTCGCTGGCGTATTCGCGTTTGAGTGAGTTTTTAATGTAGCGCTTTGCCTCTTCGGATTTAAGGTTTTCTTCCTCAATCAGTGCTTGCGCCTCACGCATTTGCTCCGCTTGTGCAAAGCTAAAGAAGGCTTCAATCACGCTGGCTTTCTCACCCAGCTGATCGAGATCGGTCTGGTTAATAAAGTCCACCACCAAGCTTTCCTTAGCACGGTTGCCGATACTGGCGCGGATCACCCGACGCACTTCATCCACCAAATCGGCTTTGCTTTTGGTCTTTTTATTGTGCTCAAAAATCAGTTCAAGAATGTAATCGAGATTGATTTCTTGCGACTTGAGCAAATCCACCTCAAACTCCACATCATCCCAATCAAGGGTTGATTCGGATTGGTTTTGTGCGGCTTTTTCGCGGCGTTGCCAATCGCGAATGTCATTGTAAGCTGAGCGGTAGTCTTGCAACTTACGGTCTGACGGCAAGCGAATGGTCTGCATCTCGGCCAGCTTCTCGTCATCCACATGATGTTCGTTCTTGAACGCCTCGACCGCTTCAGGATCACTGGTGTCCACACTTTGCAGCGCTTTTAGGCTCGAAAATTCATCATAGTTTTGTAGCAAATTCTCGACCCGCAAGTACTCACCAAATACTTTAGCGAAGGCTTTTTTCTCTTTCTCCGTTTCAATGTCAGCCGGATCGGGGAAGTTTTGCTCCAAATCGGAGACCACCTCCATAAAGCCGCGTTTAGCTTTACCGGTGATCACGTCGGTAAAGCCTTCCATGTATTCCTGATAGCTTTTTTCCAGCACCACATTTTTGGTGTTTTTATCACCAAATAGGGTGATGGCATCGACGGTCGCTTTTTCTAGGTCTCGGAAAGTGACGATATTACCGAACGCTTTAGTGGCATCGTAAATTCGATTAGTGCGTGAAAATGCCTGCATTAAACCGTGATAGCGCAAGTTTTTATCCACAAACAAAGTATTGAGTGTTGGCGCATCAAAACCGGTCAAAAACATGCCGACTACAATAATCAGGTCGATCTCTTTTGCTTTAACCCGTTTCGCGAGATCGCGGTAATAGTTTTGAAAGCCGTTGCTATCGACGCTGTATGTGGTTTTAAAATACCCGTTGTAATCCGCAATTGCGGCGCTTAAAAACTCCTTGGCACTCGAGTTCATGGCCGACACATCAAAGCTTTCGTCTAAAATCTCACCAACAGCATCCTGCTCTTCATTGGCGGCATACGAAAAAATTGTTGCAATCTTTAATGGTCGATCACTGTCTTTTTGCAACGCATTCAGTGTTTCGTAGTAGAGCTTAGCCGCCTCGACACTGCTCACCGCAAACATGGCATTAAACCCTTGGTTGTTACCATTCAAGCGATGCGTCTTTTGCCGGTAGTGTTGCAATATATACTGTGAGATTTCGCGAATACGCTCTGGGTGCTGCAGGGCTTGTTTATTCTCTGCTGCATTGAGCTTTTTTTCATCGTGCTCGGTTTCTATGGCCTTAAATTTTGGCCGGACGTCGTTGTAGTCCACCTTGAATTTGAGCACTTTTTCATCCCGAATCGCATCAGTGATGACATAAGAGTGCAGCTCGCGGCCAAACACGCTGGCGGTGGTTTCAGCGCCCAAGGCGTTTTGCGGAAAAATTGGTGTGCCGGTAAAACCAAATTGGTAAAAACGCTTGAATTTTTTCTGCAGGTTCTTTTGCGCTTCACCAAACTGACTGCGGTGGCATTCATCAAAAATAAACACAACCTGCTGATTGTAGACAGGCAACTTGCCTTCACTTTTCATGAGGTTGTTGAGCTTTTGGATAGTGGTAACGATGATCTTGTTATCATCTTTATCCAGATTACGTTTAAGGCCAGCAGTGCTGTCAGAGCCATTCACACTGTCCGGTGAGAATCGCTGGTATTCTTTCATGGTCTGATAATCGAGATCTTTACGATCCACTACAAAGAACACCTTATCGATAAAGTCCAGCTCTGTGGCAAGACGCGCCGCCTTAAAACTGGTTAGGGTTTTTCCCGATCCCGTGGTATGCCATATATAGCCGCCGCTTTCAGGCGTTCCCCAGGTTTTTGCCTCATACGAGCTTTTTACTTTCCACAAAATGCGCTCAGTGGCGGCAATTTGATAGGGGCGCATCACCAATAAGGTGTTGTCGATATCAAACACTGAATAGTGCAGTAGCACATTCAACAATGCGTGTTTTTGGAAAAAAGTGGCGGTAAAGTCTTTCAGATCTTTAATCAAGGTATTATCGGCTTGCGCCCAGTTCATGGTGAAGTCAAAGCTGTTTTTATTGCGCTTCACCGTGTTGGCAAAATAGCGTGTGTCTGTACCATTGGAAATCACGAACAGCTGTAAATACTTATACAGCGAGTTATCACTGTTAAAGCTCTCTTTGCTGTAGCGATGCACCTGATTAAAGGCTTCGCGAATGGCGACTCCGCGTTTTTTTAGCTCGATTTGTACCAGCGGCAGGCCATTTACCAGCACAGTGACATCATAACGGTTGGCATGGCTGCCGGTTTGTTCAAACTGCTTGATGACCTGAACTTTGTTTCGCGCAATGCGCTTTTTATCCACCAGATAGATGTTTTGAATACGGCCATCATCAAACACGAAGTCGTGAATATAATCGTCGTGAATCTTACGGGTTTTCTCGACAATGTTGTCGCTTGGCTTATCTAAATAGGTTTCGACAAAACGCTGCCACTCGGCGTCTGAAAAAGTGACCTTGTTCAAGGTTTGCAGCTGCACGCGCACATTGGCGAGCATGGCGTCTGGATGGGTTAATTCTGGTACGAATTCATAGCCTTGATTGACAAGATCTTGAATGAGCTCTCGCTCTAGCGCGTCTTCACTCTGATAGCTTTCTGCTATCTGGCCCGCCTTTTCATATTTGCTTAATACAATAAAGTGATTAGCTTCGGCGATGGTGTTGTAATGTGTCACGATTGAACCTCCCAATGGCCGGCTTTATCAGAGCCGACCCGTTTAATCCTTTGCGCTTGCTGTAACTTGGCCAAGGCGCGACCAATGGTGCGAATATCTTTGCCGATCCGCTCGGCCAGCTGCGGCCGCGTGAGCGTGTTATCGGCCGCTAGTAGGGCGATGATAGCCTCCGGCGTCTTCAAGCCTTGAATATCCACCGCATTAATATCATTTACAGGGGCGCTTACAGGGGCGCTTACAGGGGCGTTTTGTGTCAGTGTTTGCGCGATAACCGACAACATAAAGTGAACAAAGGGCGTGCTGTCGGCTTGTTCATCGGCCTGCTCTAGGGCTTGGTAGTATTGCGATTGGTGGTCTTTGATCACGCTTTCTAAAGGTAGCGATAAAAAAAGCGGATGCCACTGAGACAAAATCAGAGTTTGCCATAGCCGTCCCATGCGACCATTACCGTCGCTAAACGGATGGATAAACTCAAACTCGTAGTGAAACACACTGCTAGTGATCAACGGGTGGTCTTTGGCATTAGCCAACCATTGCGCCAACTCTGCCATCAGGCCCGAAACTTTCTGGGCAGGCGGCGCGACATGGTGCACCACGCCGGCTTTGTGAATACCAACTCCTTTGTTGCGAAATGTGCCTGCGTTGGTCAATATCTCCGACATCATTAAGCCATGCGCGGCCAATAAATCCTCAATGTGGCTGGGAGTGAAGGACGGCAAAGCCTCATAGGCCGCTATCGCCCCTTTTACCTCCGCCAGTTCACGCACACTGCCCATAACCGGCTTGCCTTCAATAATGGCGGTAATCTGCTCTTCGGTCAGGGTATTGCCTTCGATAGAGAGTGTGCCGGTAATGCTTTTAATACGATTTTGCTTACGCAACTGCGGCGACGCGTTTAACCCGCTGGCATCCAAACGCCCTACCTGGTGGCTGATATCCGCCACTAGGTTCAAAATATCAGGGGTAATGCTAAAAGGCGGTTGGTAAGCCATACTAAGAGTCCTTCCAATAACCTTTCGTTCCCACGCTCCTGCGTGTGAAAGAGTAAAAACTTAAAAACCGCAACGCGTCGAGCAAGATGTTGCCGGTGTTTGGACGCGTGAAGACGGGGATCCAGTGCAGCACGGTCAACGTGGCGAAGTGCGGTAAGTGAGGCTTGGTGATTTTATAGCGGCTTCTACCCATTATTCACACTCCGTATGCATTCCCACGCGGGAGCGTGGGAACGAGTTGTTTGCATGCACCTCTGGCACTCATGCGCTTGCGTGAGTATCTTCTCGGTGTGGGTGGTTGCAGCTGTGGTATGGCACATTACGCGGCCTTTTCGTCACTGGGCTTGGGAAAGCTCAACAACAAGTCACGATAATACTCATATTGCTTTTGACGGAGTTCGATTTCTTGGGGCAGACCTTCGGTGATGGAATTCGTGAGCGCATCGAATTTGTCGAGAATTGAAACGATTCGCTCTTTTTCTGCTGGCGAGGGATTTGGTATACGGATCCTTTCCAAGTTTTTCTTGTTCAGTTTCGGTTGTGCAGCGCCAGAAATATAGGGCGTCAAATCAATACTATTCAGGTAATACTCAACGTATCTTCTCTCTGCATAAGTTTCGAAATTAAGGACATGCGCATGATTGTTAACCCAGGTTTTACCGCTGATACTAAATGCTATTGGTGTACTTCGCGCCAATAGATTTGCACCGTCTTCAGAAACCAGTAAAAAGTCGCCATCGAAAATATAGTCTTTAACGTAATCGACAATTCCAGACGCACCGTAATACGGAATATTTCCTCTTTCCCTCAAGCCACTCGTGATTGGCTTTCTTTTTGAGTCGAGGTTCTCGGCTAGTTCCCCTAGCGTCTTCCACTCCACTTCTCCTTCTTCGAACGTTAACAACTGCTCACGATAGTAGTTGTATTGTTGTTTACGGGCGTTAAGCTCGGTGGTTAGCTCGGTGGTTAGCTCGGTGAAGGTGTCAAGTATGCGCACGATCTCCGCTTGAATCGCCAGCGATTTTTCGGGATTGTTTGGGCAAGGGATGGGGATTGGGTAATCAAGGATTTTATCTTTGTTTCCCCGAGGCATTTTAGCCCCTTTTGCATACTGCATGTTGTATTCAAAAAACTTATCGTTACCAAGCACTTGGTATAGAAAGAAAGGGCTAACGGTGTCATCTGTAACCTGAACAACCAACACATCGCCGTTAGTTCCGCCATCACAATCAGCATGCCATATTTTTTTCAGATATGGCCGAATATTCCCTATGAGGATGTCATGCGTTTTGAACTGTACTAAATTACCTTGCTTTGGGACGCGAGTAGATTGAGTTTTGCCCGCTTTATTTTGGAGTAAATTATCAACTCCCACATAGTTGTCTTCATTGAGGCTCTCATAACTAACACGCACTTTTGAATAAGCTGCAATCTCTCTGAGTGCCTTCCACTCAACCTCAACGCCATCCAGCAATTTATCCAAAAAGCTCAATTGACTCATGCCTCGCCTCCTTCAATTTCCGCAACAATGGCATCAATCTCAGTGCGTAGTTGAGTGATTTTACTCACCGTGGTTTTTAACTCGGCATTCAGTGCGGTGATATCAATCTGCTCGCGGGTGTCTTCAGCTGCCACATAGCTGCTGACCGAGAGGTTGTAGTCGTTAGCGACCACTTCATCCAAGGGCACTGAACGAGCCAGATAATCGATATTTTCTTTGCTATCAAACACGGCCATGATTTGCTGAATATGACCCGGATTTTTTTCGTCTTCGTTGTCCGTTAGTACGTTGTTATTGGTTTCTTTTTTAAACAAACCGCTCGCATCAATAAATTGGGTGTCCGTGTTGGGTTTGTTTTTCGCCAGCACCAAGATATTCACCGCAATACTGGTGCCAAAGAACAAGTTAGGCGCCAGTGAAATCACGGTTTCAACGTAGTTGTTGTCCACCAAGTACTGGCGAATTTTCTTTTCCGCGCCGCCGCGATAAAAAATACCTGGGAAGGAAACAATGGCAGCGCGCCCTTTGCCTGACAGGTAATGCAGCGCATGAAGCACAAACGCAAAATCGGCTTTTGATTTGGGTGGCAACACCCCCGCTGGCGCAAAGCGATCATCATTAATCAAGGTGGGATCATCACTGCCAATCCACTTCACCGAATACGGCGGGTTAGACACAATGGCATCAAACGGCTTTTGATCGCGTAGTTTTGGGTCGGTCAGGGTATTGCCTAGCTGCATATCAAACTTGTCGTAGTTAATGTTGTGCAAAAACATGTTCATACGTGCCAAGTTGTAGGTAGTGTGATTGATCTCTTGCCCGTAAAAGCCGTCTTCGATGATGTGATTATCAAAGTGCTTTTTGGCTTGCAACAACAACGAGCCAGAGCCAGCAGCGGGATCGTAGATCTTATTCACGCTGGTTTGCTTGTGCATTGCCAGTTGTGCAATCAGTTTAGAGACATTTTGCGGAGTAAAGAACTCACCGCCTGATTTACCTGCATTCGCCGCGTAGTTAGAGATTAGAAACTCGTACGCATCGCCAAACAGATCAATTTGGCTGCTTTCACCGTCTTCAAAAAAAGCGTGACCAAAATCTAGCCCGGCGACACCTTTGATGACATGGGCGAGGCGGGTGTTCTTGTCTTTTACCGTGCTGCCGAGTCGATTGCTGGTGGTGTCAAAATCAGCAAACAAGCCTTTAATGTCGGATTCGGACGGGTAGCCGTTGGCGGAGTTCTCAATATCGGAAAATATATCGGCGAGATCGGTATTTAAGTGCTCATTGTTATAGGCATCTTTGGCCACGTTACTAAACAGCTGGCTTGGATAGATGAAGTAGCCTTTGGTTTTGATCGCATCATCTTTGATCTCTGGTGTAATGACCTCGTCAGGCAAGCCGGCATAGTTGACGCTCTCATCGCCCGCTTCAATGTAGTTAACAAAGTTCTCGCTCATAAAGCGGTAAAACAGCGTACCCAGTACGTAATGCTTAAAATCCCAGCCATCGACGGATCCACGCACGTCGTTAGCAATGGCCCAAATTTGGCGTTGTAGTGCGGCACGTTGTTGGCTGCTTGTCATAGATATTGTCTCGTTTGAATGTGGTGTTCTGAAATATCGTGAGTTGGCTCGATTTTACCATAGAAAACATAGCGCAAAAGGCACGGTGACATGTTTGGGCTAAGAATGTGACGGGGCGGCAGCCATATGCATTCCCACGCCGGAGCGTGGGAACGAGTGGTGAATTGGCTACGGTATGCATTCCCACGCGGGAGCGTGGGAACGAGTGGTGTATCGGCTTCGGTATGCATTCCCACGCCGGAGCGTGGGAACGAGCGGAGCATCGGCCACGGTATGCATTCCCACGCCGGAGCGTGGGAACGAGTGGTGCATCGGCTAGGGTATGCATTCCCACGCGGGAGCGTGGGAACGAGCTATTAATCCGCTAACTGCGAGAACTTGATGATCTCGTGAGAGTGTTCAAGGGTTTGTGCGAGATGTTGGATATGGGCGGGGGTGATTTCGCAGCAGCCGCCGACCACCAACGCGCCGTCGGCAATCCATTGTTGTACGCGTTCGGTGTGGACTAAGGGGGAGAGATCTTCCCGCGCTTGCAGGGCATCGGCTTTGCTGCCTTTGGCCATGTCTTCTACCGATTTAAACGCATTGGCATAGCCACCGACAATGTCGGCCTGGGTCGCCATCTTTGGCATCGCCGTGGTAAGCACTTCTGGGTCGCAGCAATTGAGCATCACTGCTGTCGGCGCGTAGTCAGTGACCGCGTGCATGGCTTGTTCGAGCGACTCGCCAGAGCGGAGTGCGCCATTAGGCTCTAACCGAAACGCCACCCCAAACGGTTTGCCTTGTTCACGGGCGGCGGCGCATGCTGCACGCGCTTCTAGGGTGTTGGTCATGGTTTCAATTAAAAACACATCCACATGAGGCTGTAGGCGGGCGATATGAGAAAACTCGGCTTTCATATCGTCAAAGCTGCGTTGCGGCTGGCCGAGGTAGCTGCCCACCAGCGGCGGCAAACAGCCGGCAATATCGACATCGGCGCCTGTCTCATCCACCGCTTGCTGTAGCGCTTCGAAGGCTTTTTGATAAATAGTGTCTATTTTATCGCTCAGGCCGGCTTTGGCGAGGCGCGTGGGCGTCGCTGGGTAGGTATTCAGGGTATGCGTTTTTGCGCCGGCGCGAATAAAATCTTTATGCACGTCTTTGACAATGTTGGCATGTTTTAACATCACCGCGACCGACCAAAGCTTCGAGCTCACATCCGGACCACGTTGATAAATTTCCTGTCCTAGGCCGCCATCGAGTAATGCAATCGACGTCATGATAACTTCAGCCTCCTTCGGCCATTTGTCCTTGGTTTAGCGTGAGATTACCATGCGCTCGCCGATTTAACATCCCGGTGTTACGCCACCTCTTCGCTGCCTTCAATCGCGAGGTACTCAAGCTTATCGATGACCATCATGCTTGCCGACTCCATGTGTTGTAACTCACTCACCATTTGCTCGGGTTGTTGATGATGGTATGCCTCCAGTGCCGCTTTAGCATGAGTATGCACTTTCTCATGAGGTGCGGCTATGGCTTTAAACGTTTGTAACTGCGCAAAATATTGCTGACCTTCACCATGCTCATACCACTGCCCGAGGCGGCATTGGGTGTGATCGGTGACATCTGCTGCCACCATGCTGTCTTCACCCAGCACCACGCGATATATCGCAAATTTAAAGCTAATATGGTCAAGTTTCGCCAGTTCACAAAAAGCACGCAGCGCAGCCGCTTTAATGGTGGTACGGCTATGCTGTGCTTGCTCACTCTGCGTGGCCATCGCATCGGCCACCTGTTGGCCTTGCTCGCTATATTCGATCGCGTCACTGGCAAGCTGATCGGTAAGTGTGCAAGCATGCCCACTCCCAGCGCGAATCTTCTCGACCAGCTGGGTAATATCTTGCGTGGCACTGGCTGTGCGTTCCGCCAAGCTACGCACTTCATCGGCGACGACCGCAAACCCTCGACCTTGCTCGCCGGCACGTGCCGCTTCAATCGCCGCGTTTAATGCCAAGAGATTGGTTTGATCGGCGACATCGCGAATCAAGTTCACAATACCGCTTACCTCTTGTGCATGCTGATCGAGCGAGCGAATCGCCTCTGACGATTGCTGACATTGCGCGGATAAGGATTGCACGTGACGCGCAAGATCATTAACTTGCTCGGCACACGACGACGCCTGATGGCTCACGTCCGTTACCCGTTCTTTTTCACCGTTAATGGTGTCCGCTAGGGTAGCCAGAGAGGATTGGGTCGCATTGATAGAATCACCAAAATGGCATAAGTTGGCATCAATCGCTTTTCCCGTTTGTCGTTTTTTCTCTGCGGTGTCTAGCTCTTCCTGCAATGCAGCTTTCTCTGCATTCAGCGCGTCGATGGTCTGATTAATCTGCTCAATTTTTTGCTGTAGAGCGACTTGTTTTTGCTGTTCTTGTTCAAGTTGACGACGGGATATAAACACGCTAGCTCCTAATTAAGCTTTTTATAATATTTTAACGCTTAATATTGGCTTTGTATGATAAACGGAGAGAAATGTGATCCATTTTACGCCAATCATTTGATTTACACTGTAAACCGATAAAAATTCCCGCCATACTGACGTCTCTGCGGCGAATGAGCGAAACATTATGACCTTTTGGTTGCTTTTTAAACGTTGGATTATCAGTCACTTCGCCCATTTAAATGGGCGTATTTTGGGCTTGGTGGTCCTTGCTTACGGCATCATCGGCTGGCTGCTTTTGTACTGGGCGGGCGAAACCGAGATGACCCAGTCACTCGGTCGCTATATTTATTACTTAATGGTCACCGCGTCCACCGTTGGCTATGGCGACTATTCGCCAGCGACAGAAGCAGGACAGTGGATTACCGCCTTTTGGATTATTCCCGGCGGGCTGGGGTTATTTGCCGTTGTAATTGGCCATGTAACCAGTGCGTTGGTCGATTATTGGCGACGTGGATTACAAGGAAAACGGAGTCTTACAGTGAAAAATCATATTCTGGTGTTAGGGTGGAATGGTCAACGCACTATCCAGCTTATTCGCCTACTACAAAGCGGTGTGCATGGCGATCGTCCTATTGTGCTTTGTGTGCGTCCCGAAATGGAAAACCCGCTCCCTGGCGAGGTGGAATTTGTGCGCGTCACCAGCTTTACCGATGCCGAGGGCATTGCCCGTGCGGGTATTGATAGTGCCGCGAGCATTATTATCGATAACCCCGAAGACGATATTACCCTGTCAGCGGCCTTGTTTTGCGCGCACAAAAACCCCTCAGCGCATCTGCTCGCCTACTTTCAAGATGATGCACTCAGCCAAATATTAAAACAGCACTATCCACACGCCGAGTGTGTGCCATCTGTGTCGGTGGAAATGCTAGCGAAAGCTGCCGTGGATCCGGGTTCCAGCCAGTTGCATCACGAGCTGTTAAGCACGGCACAGGGGATGACGCAGTATTGCGCTCGCTATCCCACCAATGCGAGCGCCACGGATGTGGGCACTCTGTTCAACCAATTAAAGCACGAATACGATGCGACATTAATTGGTCTCGATAAAGGTGAAGGCATTACCCTTAACCCCAACCTTGCAACAGACGTCGCCCCTGGCGATCGCGTATTCTATATTGCAGCCGAGCGTTTACCGCATTGGTCAGCGGCGTAATTCGGGTACCATTCATCACACGCGACACCCGCTGTTAGCCTTTCCCGAACAGTCCGCCGCTTCACCTTAGGAGCGGCGAACTCGCTTTAGGTGCCCTATTGGTGAAAAACCGTCTATTCGACCGAGGCTTCTTGTCCATCGTGATGACGCGCCTCAACGGGGTAAGCGTAAAAATGATGAACAGGCCCTGCGCCTCTTCCCACCTTTAA
The DNA here is from genome assembly GCF_003390965.1 of Salinivibrio sp. HTSP. Taxonomy (NCBI): domain Bacteria; kingdom Pseudomonadati; phylum Pseudomonadota; class Gammaproteobacteria; order Vibrionales; family Vibrionaceae; genus Salinivibrio; species Salinivibrio sp. HTSP. Next base: position 12,942 of record NZ_PXUD01000025.1, on the reverse strand, counting down.
CTGCTGGCTATGCGCTAACGCGTCGGTGAGATAATGTTTCGCCGCGCGCCCGGCTTCAATGGGCGTCATTCCCTGCGCGTAATAAGAGGCGATCGCTGCAGACAGTGAACAGCCTGTGCCGTGCGTATTTGCAGTCTCAACCCGACGGGCGCTCAAGGTTTGGCACGTATCTCGGCTAATCCATACATCCACGCTTTCAGGAACGTGATGTAAATGGCCACCTTTGAGCATCACGTACGGGCAGCCGAGGCGACGCAAGGCGGGGACTAACGCATGCATTTGCTCAATGGAGGTAGGAACAGGCTGACCGGTTAATCGCGCCGCCTCCGGCAAGTTGGGGGTGAGCACGGTTGCGCGTGGGATCAGCTCCTCAATCAGCGCTGTCATGGCGTGCTCATCCAACAAAGGATCACCGCTGGTAGCCACCATCACGGGATCTAAAATCACCGGTAAGTGTGGCGACCGCGCCAACACGGCGGCTACTTCGCGAATAATCGCTTGGTTGGCGAGCATACCGATTTTCACTGCACGCACTGGCATATCGTACAACACCGCATCCAATTGGGCGCGGACAAAACCAGGAGCAACCGCCGAGACGGCCTCAACGCCACAGGTGTTTTGCGCGGTTAATGCGGTGATCACCGAGCACGCATAACCGCCGGTAGCTGAAATCGCTTTAATATCGGCTTGAATGCCGGCACCGCCACCGCTGTCTGAGCCGGCGATGGTAAGAATTACAGGTGGAGATAGGTTCATATTGGCCCCTTAATCATCAGGGACGGAAGGAGACAAAGCGAGCCCGAATAGGCCACTTCGTATGCTGAACGTGTCAGTTCCCTCCGCCAGTGCTAACTGGATCAGGTTCTACGGGTCCTGCTTTCGCAGTCTCAGCAATTACTTGCTCCCCGACTAACACGCTCAGAATATAAACCTTACGGATAAAGCGCAAGGTTGATTGCTCGTTCATTTTCCCACTAGAAACAAAAAACGCCCCATCGATGGGGCGCTCTACCACGTACCTCGTTCGGTTTTATCGTGGTTATTTTTTGTAATTTTTGACCAACGCATCCACCTTTTTCAGGAACTGCTCTTTTAGGTTTTCGTGCTCATAGTCAAGATCATAGGTATTGTGGAATCCCACGCGTAACTGAACCCCGTTACCCGCTAAATAAATGGTATAGCCGTCATAATCCGAGAAAGCGTCGATGCCATCTAGGCGGTGCCCATCTTCAATTTCTTCACCATACTCTGTCACTATCTCAAACGCGCGCAGTAGATGGGTAGGATTGAGTTCGTTTTTCACGCTTCCCTCCTGGCTGTGTTAGCGAAATTGTGCTCCACCTCCCGGCCGTGATCCACGACCATAAAGTGGGCCGGCCAATACCGGTGGCGTAGTCAACACATGCCCTGACACCTCAAGCCGGCTTGGCTTAGAAATAATATTGGGCAAGGCTGCCAAAGTATCAAGGGTGGTGTCTGGCCCCGTTTTTTGGATTGCCGTACCGTAATTATAGCCGTAATCGACACACACGACAGGCGAGCCCGCGGCTCTTGCCGCATGAACATCATTCACGGCATCACCAACCACCAGCAATTCTGATGATGGCACTGCTAAAATCGCCGCCGATTCAAAAATGCTATCGGGATCCGGCTTTCCGGCTGCGATTGCATCGGTTCCTAAGATTCGGGTAAAAAAGTGGCTGACCCCAAGCGCTTTGAGTAGGCTATTGGCATGCGCCGTTTGCATGTCCGTGGTACATATCATCGGGAACTGACGTTGAGAGAGGCCTTCAAGACAAGCAAGTACCCCTGGATAGAGTCGAGTTTTTGGCGGTTTTTTGCCTAGGTATGAGGACAGGAACAACGCGCGGGCTTGGTTCAGTACGGTGGTAGAAACCCGCCCATCAATGTGTCGCGTAAGCACCCGATGGATCAATAAATCCGCGCCATCACCAATCCAGTCTCGAATCGCACTGGGCTCTTCCTCCGGCAAATCAAACCCTCTCAACATGCCGAGGACAGCGTCGTATAGATCATCAAAAGGGTCTGCGATCGTGCCGTCTAAGTCAAAGCATATCGCAGAGATATTCTCCAATTTTTTCATGGAACGCCTCCACAATCAGTGTGTTATCGCCAGAAAGGAAAGGGAACGGTGGATCGGGCTTGCTATCCAACGAGTCTTTGAAAGTTAGCAGAGAACCAGAAAGCATCCTACCAAAACAGCAGGCACAATGTATCGAATCACCGGTACAAAATTGCATAACTCACCGCTTGCCCACAAACTTCAGAGGCGAATCAAGCCCCTAACCATAACGTGATCATTTTCACATTTATATATCTTCGCACTCATCGATACCGACCTTAACCCTGTATAAAAATCCGTCATTTTTCTGACACTCCAGGGCAGGCGAAGTCACGACCTGTCATAAAAATGAAAACCAAATAGGCATAGATTGTCATCGAACCGCTCTACCCTGTCTCTCTCGATAGTGAGATTCGATGTATTCTTTATATGCGTTATTTTTCTTCACAGTCTCTATGGCGTTACCTGGCGGTCGTAATGATTGCGCTGATCGCCGGTTGGTCTGTCTATACCTTGGAAAACCAGCGTCAGCAAAGCCGATTTTCTACCGACGTGGAAAAGCAACGTCACACACTCAGTAAAGCCTTTTCCCAACTCTATGAGCTTCAATTATCGGCACAGTTGTATCTGCAACAAGAAGGCGGCCTGACACGTGATAAATTCCATGCCTTTATCGATAACCATACCCAAAAGCGCTCTGGGCTTGATAGCGTCATGTGGCTACCTCGAGTCAATCGCGCTGAGTTAAAACAATTTGCCGCGCAACACGGGCATTATCATCCCTTTCCACCGCTCAATAACCATGCCTGCCAGTGGGTGATGCGGGGTGATACCTTTCCCGCGCTTTACTTGTCCCCCAAAGCTGCGGCAGAGGGGTATTCAGGTTGGCGCGCGGATGCGCAATGCGAGAATACCGTCACCATGGAACGGGCTTATTTTAAGCGCCAGCCCGTCGCGCGATTAATTCACGACGAGCAAGGCCATGGGGTGCGATGGTTTGCAGCCATTACCGCACGAGACGGCCAATTAGCCGGTTTTCTCGCCACCACACTTTATTTTGATACCTTTCTACCCACACTCTGGCAAGATGACACTCCCGCGCCCGATATGGGGCTAATCGCCCGTGAAGCCTTTGGCCACCAGCAAATGTTTGCCACGCACTCAACGCAAGCATTGCAAACATGGCGAAATACTCACTCGCCCGACATCACTATTCCGATTGCGGGAAGTGAAGAAGGGTTAGTGGTCAGGTTCACCCATCTGCGCGGCTTGCACACCGGGCTGCTCTACGGGGTGCTGGTCGGGCTATTGGTATTGTCACTCGGCTTATCGGTTCTGGCCAGTTTTTGGTCTTACGCCAACCGACTGTCACTGGCACAACACTTAGTCAACAAGCAGACCCGCCAGCTCACCCACCAAGCACAACACGACAGTCTGACGGGGCTGGCAAACCGTGCTGCGCTCGACAATGCCTTGGAGGGAGCAATCCAGCAAGTGAGCGCCCAGTACAGCGAGCATTTTACCTTGCTGTTTATCGATCTCGATCGGTTTAAAGTGGTTAACGACTCTCTCGGTCATGTGACGGGAGATACGCTTCTAAAACAGGTAGCCAAACGCCTGACACAATCGGTCAGTGGCGAGCGCGTGTTTCGCTTTGGTGGCGACGAGTTCATCATTTTGCTTAAAGCCGACAGCTCACTGGCATTGGCACAAACCAAAGCCAAGCACCTGCTCCAGGCGCTCAGCGCACCTTACAAGGTGGACGAGCATATGATTAACTTGTCCGCCAGCATTGGCATTGCCTCGGTGAACAAGGCCAATGCCTCGGTGACGGATATCATTCAGCAGGCGGATATTGCCATGTATCACGCCAAGCAAACCCGTGATCGCCTGGCCATTTTCCAACCGGCCATGCTTGCCAAAGTCCAGCAACGCTTTATTGTTGAACAAGACTTAAAGAAAGGGTTGGCACAGCAGCAGTTTCACCTGATGTTTCAACCTATTTTTGATGGTGAACATGAAACACTCAGCCATGCAGAAGCGCTGCTCCGGTGGCAACACCCGACGCTGGGGTCGATCTCACCGGCAGAGTTCATCCCAATCGCAGAAGAAACCGGTTATATCATTGAGCTTGGCGACTGGGTGCTCGAGCAAGTCGCTGATGTGCTTGATAGCTGGCATATCCGATTTCCCACTAACCAATGTCCATCTATCACGGTGAATGTGTCGGCCAAGCAGTGTCAGTCAGCCACTTTTGCCGATGACGTCGCCTCACTGATCGCCAGGCACCAGTTTGCGCCCCAGTGTCTGGGGTTAGAAATGACAGAAACAGCCCTATTTGAGCATTCAGAAACGGTGGGGAAGAACTTACATCAGCTTCACGCGCTGGGAATAAAACTGTACCTCGATGACTTTGGCACCGGGTATTCATCCCTCTCTTTACTACGCCAATATCCGTTTAGCGTGATTAAGATGGATCGCAGTTTTATCATGGATATCGATCAGCCCAACGGCAAAGCGGCACCCCTTTGTCGAGGAATGATTGCCATGGCACATGCCGTCGGTTTAACCGTCGTAGCAGAAGGCGTCGAGACCAAACAGCAGCTAGGCTGGCTGCGCCAACACCAATGTGACTACTTGCAAGGATATGTGCTCTCTCGCCCGATTGCGCGGACAGCACTTGAAGATTGGTTGCTGCCAAAATCACACCAGCGAATGGTCTTGGTGCATGGTTGAGGCGACGGTTGCCATGGCTTCGGCGGATGACGTACCCATTCGACATAATGGCGCCGCTTGCTGCAACCACTCGTCGCGCAACACGCCGTAGCGGAGTGAGTCATAATACTCACCTTGATAGTAACGGACGGCGCGTAAGCGCCCCTCCTCACGCATTCCTAGCGCTTTAGCACAGCGCATCATCCCCGTGTTCCCTGACCAGGTCGTTAAGCCGATTCGGTTTACTTGGTGACGAATAAACAATTGGTCAATCCACTGCGTCAGTGCACGTCGGCCGATACCTTTGCCCCAGTCTGTGGGATCGAAAATGGTGATCCCCACTTCCAACCAACGCGTGCGTTTGTCTTCCCAGTAAAGGGTGACATAACCGACTGGCTCGTTATCCACACAAATCACCTGTGCCGTGTCACCCACGATGAACCGGCGAAAAAGACCAAAACGAAACGACCAAAACGACACCGGTTCAATGGGTGTGTAAGGCGCATCATACTGTTTCCAGGCACGAGAGTAATAAATATTGCGCCAAAAATAACGGGCTTCGTTTCGCCGTGCGGCTCTCAAGGTAACGACTAAGCGGTTAGTTACATCCACGTCCATGTCGGGTTACTGTTCTCTCTTTACCAGATAATAGGTGACGACCCTGCCCCGTCACAGCGACCGTTTGTCGGTGTGACCCACAAAGGTACCCAGTTTAACTCAATTAACCACCACATTGGCGACCTCCGTCAAACAACCCACTTTTATTGAGTGTAGACGGTTACGCGCAAGACCGACGTCTTGATTGCTGTGAGATGGCCACACCCAGCATCACCAATCCACCGCCCAACAAGTGGTACTGAGTGAGTGTTTCCCCTAGCACAACAACGGCGATAGCCGCTGTCATCACGGGGAGAAGGTTCATGTACATCGCCGTTCGACTCGCCCCATTGAGCGCGATAGCGTGTAGCCAAACCGCTGGAGCAATCACCGAAGCGCCCAAGGCGGCAAATCCCACCAATGGGTAAGCGTCCGCGGGGATCGTAGGACTAGGCGCCATCCACAAGACCGGCAGCAACATGATCACCGCAAACAAGGCTTGTACATACACTGAGACCCAGTTTGACAGTGCCATCGTCCATCGCTTAAGAAGCACGCAATACAGTGCATATGAGGACGCACACACCAGCATCAGCCCATCCCCCACCGACGCACCAGCGTGAAAAAGAGAAAGCGGTTTGCCCAGCGTTAGCATATACACCAAGCCAGCGAAGGATAACACGGCCCCTATTACAGCCCGCGTCGTTAGTGGTTGCCCGAGTGTAGGTACACTGATCAATAAACTTAACATTGGTACCAACGACATAATCAGCGCCATATTGGTTGCCGTGGTCGTTTGTGCCGCAAAGTAAGCGACGGATTGATTGGTCACCATCCCGAGTAATGCCAGCACGGCTAAACGTGGCGCCAATCGGCCAACGGCGCGTCGGTGTCGCCATACAGTGGGCAGACAAAAGGGCGTTAACACTAACATGGCAAAAAACCACCGATAGAACGCCATCGCGCCAGGTGCAATCACAGTCACCGACATCTTGTTTACAATCGTATTAATCGCCCAGATGAGCACCGCGGCTAACGGCAATAAAAATGGCATGACTGTCTCACAAACTCACACAAAGGATGGATAAAGCAGGTAGTTTACACTGTAAAGCGGCAAATAAAATCCAAGCGAATCGCCAACGGAGCCTAACAGATGGATACTCGGTAAGCGGATGAGGAAGGCAAGGAGAAAAAAGCGGGCAAAGCCCGCTCGGCAAGTGATTCGCCAAATGGTGCCATCAGAGCACCCAATAGGACAAAGGTATCGAGAGGTAGTTTACGTCGATCATCGAAGCTTGTGTCATTACCCTGTCAACAACCTGCAAAATCGGTCACTACCCGCCCATTGCAATATCATCCAGAGCCTTAAGCACTTGCCCATCGAGATGGCCCTCAAACACGCGCTGACAGACTTTTCGTCGCACGGCTAGGCCAGATATCAACTTTTCAATAGAAAGGTGTCTATCATGCTGTTGTTGATTGTAAAACTCGATGGTGCGGCTGAGTGTTTCGTAAGAGACCACTTGCTCACCCACGCGCAACCAATCAAGCTTTTCTAAATACCCCTGACATTCTTCGGTGATCACGGATGAAGGATGCCCTGTCATCGCCGACAACGCGGTAATACTGCGTTGCAACGCTTCCTCAGAGGTATACTTTGAGAGCACAATGGTCAGTTCATCTGCATTAATCTCAACCAAGTGCTTACGTTGTTTAACACGACGTCCCAAGCGGCCACTGCTCTTCTCTTTGCGCTGGATCGGTTCAAACTCACCATCAATGATCCCGGAAAGCTGATCAAGGTCTTGGCTGGGTAAGATCTCGTTTCGCAATGGATTGGGCATGGTGGGGGCTAGCGAACGTTTGCCCTCGTTATACATCTTGGCACGCGAATAGCGGATCACCTCGTCCACGTTGCATTTTATGTCTATGCGGTAGTCAGGGTATTTTTTCTCTTCGTCTTCGCGCGTTAACGTTAAGTGATACCCCCACAAGTTCACCGCAAAGACAGATTCGGTCACCTTCCCTTCCGCCAGCTTTCGTAGCTCCCGGATTAAATCACTGGAAAAACGGCGCCATTCGATATTCCGCGCCATTTTTTGGTTCAGCTCGCTAAGCAACATAGAATCTTCGAGTCGACGCGACATACGGCTTCTGAACAACGAGTAGAGCTGAAACACCAAGGTGTGCTGACGCAATATCTCTGGTGGGAACAAAAAGAAATAATCGCGTGTCATCAACTCTTCAAAGAACGAAGGTTCCCACACCAAGATGTAAAGGTTGGGCTTGATCCTAACCTCACCATCTTCCCCTTCTTGAGGCGCTTCCTCCGAGGCGGTAATGGTTCTGGCTAAGAACCGGAATCGGTCACTTTTGAACCCTTCTGGCATGTTTTCACTGAGCCAACGTCCTGTCAGCTCATGAAGCTGAAAGTCAGTAAACTCAATTCTATCGATGCTTTCGCGGATGGCGTCACGTGCAGGACCACTGTCTTTTTTACCCCGTAATTGCAGAATATCAGTGATATAGATGGGGGTTTTGTTGCCAATCGATTGTGTTTGTAGCTCGTAATTAGGCAAATGGTGATCATGGTACTGCACCGTGAGGGTGAACAGGGCGAACAGTGTCATCAGATCATCCACTGTCATGATCGACTTAGCCGAGCGGGTTTCAATGATCGCTTTGGTGCCGCTGATCGCCACCATCGATTTTTGATAACCTTTTTTGGTGCGCGGAGGGGCAAGCGCTTGATCAATGATCCCAGCCCAGCTGGTCGGTGAGACCAAAATCTGATCTTTTTCACCAGGCATCATGGGGGGCGTGCCCAGACCATGCTCACTGAGTAGTTGTCGATTAACTTGTGTTTGCGCTAACGCTTTTGAACGTTTTTGTTTGACTGCATCGCGACTTTTTTCTGTCATTAGGCCTGCACTGCCGAGCGATGAAATCAATCGGGTAGGATTAACAAACTGATGCAGCATGGTTTTGCCCGCGAGTCCTTCTTCAAACCGCACAGGTTGCTGAATGAACAGTCCTAACTGGACAGCGGCACGAAGCCTTTGCTGAATCGCTGCGCGTGTGAGCTGGCCATCTGTCGCATCAACCAATTCTGTGGTGGAGACATACCCGTCTTGAGAGGCAAAGCCCCGCACTGAAATTAAGTTCAGCAGCTCTAGAATGCTTTTGGTTACCCCTTTAAAGTGTTCATACTGTGCAAGCCAATCAATCAACTGATCATGAACGGCAAACAAATGCCCGTCTTTGTGGGAGCGAGGGGCTTTTATCAAGATTTTTTCGGGTTTACTGGCATTCATGTCAGCTTAAATCCTTTGTCACGAGCATACTCAACGCGCATTTTTAATTGAATTGACGGAAACCGTAAATCGATCACTCTTCCAGGGAAAGACTAATAAAAAAAGAACCAAAAAGAAAGATCTTTTTTATTGTGCTTTTTAACTGATCTTTATGATTATTCTGATCTAATTTGATGATCTGATCTTATGATCCAAACAATTGGATTTATATAACATTCTGATTTTTATGAAGTATAATTTTACCTTCCTCGAAAGCATGATCATCAAAGTCTCGGAGACATGATCATCACCACGCACCAACGATGATCAAGTAAGGCCCGCATCAATGATCAACATCTTACCGCATTGATGATCAGATAATAACGGCAACGATGATCAAGCGTGATACACATCTTATCCACAGTGATAGGCTATCGCTGACGATGATGTTATTCGATTTAGTGACTAAACGGGCGAATGGGACTTAGGAACAATGATCAAGACAGCGCTTTTTTAGTCGATCCGATGAAAAAGCGTCCATGTTGTTGGTTAGGCTAGCGGCTATTTCACGCTTATCCATCAAATCGAAATGACATTGACAGTATAACCGTCACCGGGATGTATGTGTCCGGTTATTGGAACAATGATCATGAAGGGGATCGTGCTGTTCGATCATCTTGACCTAACCCCTTGTTTCGTCCACTGGAGACGGAGAGGAGGATAGGATCCTTCTCGATCCCTTGTTACACCTGACGTTATCCGTAATTTGGCGGTTTGATTATATCGTTCCGAACAATGGGACATTGTATAAGCGTTTACAGCAAGTCTTGATCATTGTTCCGTTGAATAGCGATATACGCCGCGTGGATTTGCAGAGGATTTAGCCCATAATACCGCTTGATCATGTTTCCTAAATGATGCGCTTATGCTCGAAAGCATGATCAAGTGATGGCGTCCATGAAGGCCGTACACCTTGATCATCGTTACGGGAAAAATGATCAAAACGGTAGCAAGCGATCGGGTGAGCGACAAATGGGGATGTTTTTCAAACCAACTTCCCTGCTTCAGGGTTAAGTCACGATAAACTCAGTTCAATGACCGGATACCGTAAATTAGCCATTCAAAGATAAGCTTCCGGTTATTCGACTTGTTTACATTGTAAATAAGTGACGCTGTGACATTTTAAATGTGCTGAACTTATCCTAGGTTTGTCGAGGTGAGGATAAGCGGATATTTGTCGCTATTTTCATCAATCATCCAAGATAACAATTGTGAGCAGGATCTTTATTTGATTGGCTTTTGTTCACCTTTTTATTGTTTTGACTGGAATGTGCTGTACAATCGGCAATTATTTCTCGTTAAGGCGAAAAAGAATATGGATAGGGAAAAGACGATTGAAAACCTTCGCAACATCGCCGCGCAGACGAAACAGGTTCAGTCTGATCGGGTCGAGATTGTGATGGAAGAGCGCCACGACCAACTCTTTCCACCGATGTCAAAAGCATTAATGGAAACGCGTTCTGGTTTAACGCGGCGAAAGCTTGATGAAGCGATCTCTCGCATGGAGCAAGAGGGGCATCAGTTTACCAAAAACAACGCTAACCATTATTCGATTACACTCGATGAGGCGCACCAAATCATGGATGCGGCGAACGTGCCGACCTTTCATGAGCGTAAAGGAAAAACCCATAAGCCTTGGGTGGTGAACATCCAAAACCAGAAAGGCGGAACCGGTAAATCCATGAGTGCGGTGCACTTAGCGGCGTGTATGGCCCTCAATTTGGAAAAGCGTTATCGCATTTGCTTAATCGATTTGGATCCACAAGGCTCATTGCGACTGTTCCTCAATCCACAAATTAGTTTGACCGAGCAAGAGGGGATTTACTCCGCCGTTGACGTCATGTTGGATAATACGCCCCAGCCTGCAGACAAAGACTTCATGATGCGTAATGTCCTATTGCCGACACAGTACCCAAACTTAAAAACCATGGCGGCCTTCCCAGAAGACGCGATGTTTAATGCTGAGGCGTGGCAAGCGTTAGCAACGAGCCAGTCTCTGAATGTGGTTGAGTTGCTGCAAGAAAAAGTCATCGACCCAATCAGTGATGAGTTTGACATTATCATGATAGATACAGGCCCGCATATCGATCCGCTGGTATGGAATGCGATGTATGCTTCAAACTCGTTAGTGATCCCTTGTGCGGCAAAGCGCCTTGACTGGGCGTCGACGGTGAACTTTTTCCAGCATCTGCCACAAGTCTATGAGATGTTCCCTGAAGACTGGCATGGCCTCGAGTTTGTGCGGTTGATGCCGACTATGTTTGAAGATGACAACAAAAAACAGATTTCGGTCTTAACGGAAATGAATTATCTTTTAGGTGAACAAGTCATGATGGCGACCATTCCAAGAAGTCGCGCCTTTGAGACCTGCGCCGACACGTACAGCACAGTGTTTGATCTTACCTCACAAGACTTTGAGGGCGGTAAAAAGACGTTATCGACAGCCCAAGATGCCGTCCATCGTGTCGGTTTAGAACTTGAGCGTGTGCTGCACAGCCACTGGTCTCAGCTCAATCAGGAGTAATCACGAAAAATGGCCATTAAGACCTCTGATTTAAATGCGCGTTTGTTTGCCAAAGCAGACAAGCGACGAGCGACGACAACGCAAGAAGCTCAGAGTGCAGCGAGTGAAAAAGCGGCAGTCATTGAGCTTGCGGTCGCCGGTGAACACACGGTTGAATTTGAGCTGGTAAAAGTCCCTGCCAGTGAGATCCGAGATAAAACGACCGTCTTTGATAAGAATGCGCGAGAGCAGTCATTTCTGAATGAACTTGCGTTATCCGATATTTTGGTAACGCTAAAAGCACATGGCCAGCAGTATCCTGCAGTGGGTCGTTGGCTTGACGATGGTCGTATCGAAGTCCTCGACGGTAGCCGACGCCGCATGTCGTGTCTGATTGCAGACCAAGATTTTTTAGTGTACGTGGCCAAAGGCATTAGTACGCGCCATGCTAAATTCTTGTCAGATGTCGCCAATGCGCACAAACCCTTATCGCTTTATGAACGCGGTAAAGAGATGCAGGCAATGTTAGACAGTGGTGAAGTGAGTGACCAAAAAGCATTGGCGAATGCGTGTCAGTGTAGCGAAGCCTTGGTCAGCGGCGCCCTAAAAGCCGCGGCCCTGCCCTTACCGCTACTCCAGGCCTACCCGAGTGTATCGGAGTTGGGACGGCCGACGATTGTGAAGTTGCACCGCTTGTATTTTGGCCTTGATGCGTCTTTGCAACAACAGCTGGTTGCTAAGCTTGGTGACACGCCTTTATGGCAACAGGTCGATGCGCAAGGCGTGACGCGTATTACGCGAGAAGTCACCCAGTTGATTGAGCAGTTTAAGGATGAACTGGTTGCGCCGACATCTACTGAAAAAGAGCAAGCGCAAACACTGCTTGAAGGGCGAGCGTCATACCGACGCAAAGGCAACAATTTGAATATTAACCTCAAAAAAGTCAGTGACGAAGACGCAGAGCGTATTTTAGCGCTGATTAAGCAAACACTCGATAGCTAATCTTTTTGCCGAAAATGACAAAGTAAAAACGACATGCCTGGCGTGTCGTTTTTTTTTGCGTGTTATCATCCCCTATCCGCTTGGTAAAAAGCCTTATGGAAACATGATGACATCACCCACATTGGAAGACTTTTTTGCGCCGCTGATCTTACGTGCAGCCCATCACTCCCACCGTCAACTGGTTTGTGTCGATAAGGATTTGGCGATTGTGCTAGCCGGCTTTGATGAGACACAAGCCCCGTTAATTGTGGGAAGCGCTGAACATGGTTTGAGTTGGCGCCAGGCTCAGCAAAAGTTAGGACAAGAGTGTGGTCATATCGTGGTGGAGGTGAACGCGCAATTTAACGCGGAAGCTTTTTGCGCCATCGTCGGTTGCTGTCGCGCGGGGGCGCTCATTGTGCTCCGAATTGCCGCCGGCGTTGAAGATATGCCGCCATCCGTGCAACGTCTTCTTCGGTGTTTGAGTGAAGATGATAGCGTCGCATTTCATTGTCATTGGCAACACCGGTTACCGCGAGAACGTTCGGTGCGACCCCAAACGCATTCAGTCACCCAGAAAGATGCGATTGCTGCGGTGGAGAAAGTCGTGACCGGACATCGGCGCCGTCCCCTGCTGCTTAGCGCTGACCGAGGTCGGGGTAAATCGGCCGCTTTAGGAATGGCCGCGGCTAACTTGATGATGAAAAAGC
>NZ_PXUD01000024.1:0-37540 GCF_003390965.1 Salinivibrio sp. HTSP | reverse complement strand
AACCGTGATCAAGCTGTCTACGCGTTGCGTAGACAGCTTTTTTTGTGTGAAACATGGGCAATCTAGGCGCATTTTGGTGGCCGCGTCGTCTATCTTCATCACACCATGAGTATTTTTCATGGCCCGTATCGTTGACATTTTCATCGAATCACGACAATCTTTAGACATATGGACGTCTAAACGTATAAGTATAAAACACAGCAGATACAGTCATACTGAACAGCGCCGTTCGGTGTCAGGGAGAGGATATGAGCTACACGCACGCAGGCCACATTGATGCACTCAATCAGAATATTGCTGACTTAGATGGCGATATTAATGTCTCATTCGAGTTTTTTCCGCCCAGCACCCCAACCATGGAGGAGACGCTTTGGAACTCCGTGCATCGCTTAAAAGCGCTCAAACCTAAGTTCATGTCGGTGACCTATGGCGCCAACTCGGGTGAGCGTGATCGCACCCATGACATCGTGAAAAGCATTCATGATCAAACCGGTATCGCCGCGGCGCCTCATCTAACCTGCATTGATGCCACTGAAGATGAGCTTCGCCACATTGCCCGCGACTATTGGCAGAATGGCATCCGTGACATTGTGGCGTTACGCGGGGATTTACCCTCGCCAGAGAAAAAGCCGGATATGTATGCGGTGGACTTGGTGCGTTTGCTCAAAGAGGAGCATGACTTTGATATCTCGGTTGCCGCTTACCCTGAGGTACATCCAGAAGCGAAAAGCGCACAGGCGGATTTAATTAACCTTAAACGCAAAGTGGATGCGGGGGCCAGCCGGGCGATTACCCAGTTTTTCTTCGATGTTGAAAGCTATCTGCGCTTTCGTGACCGCTGTGTGGCCGCGGGGATTGATGTGGAGATTGTGCCGGGGATTTTGCCCGTCTCTAACTTCAAGCAGGCGTCACGCTTTGCCAAGATGACCAATGTGCGTGTGCCGCAGTGGATGCACAAACAGTATCAAGGATTGGAAGATGATCCCGTCACGCGCCAGATGGTGGGCGCCTCGATTGCGCTTGATATGGTGCGGGTGCTAAGCCGCGAAGGGGTGAAAGATTTTCACTTTTATACCCTTAACCGTGCGGAATTAACCTATGCCCTGTGTCATACCTTGGGGGTTCGCCCACTTGCGGTCACACCTTAAAAATACGCCCCGGTTATGTCGGGGCGTATTAGGTTGCGTGTTGTGTTTGTTGTATTGATTAAGCACTGGCCGCGAGCATAGTGAGTTCGTCGCGCACTTCCTGCGCCCAGGCCAACCAGGCGCGGCGTTGATGAATACTGCGTCGCAGTGCGAGGCGCATTAAACGTTGTTGTGAGGTCAGTAGTGTGACTTGGCCATATTCACGTTGTTCCAGTAGCGTATAGTGATTAAGTAGCTGCTGAGACTCGGCAATCAAGTTATTCACATGATCCAGCATGGGAGCGGGGTCGAGCACCTCACAACTGAGTAATCTTGCCACGTACTCGTCACGCGGTGGCGCTAACTTGGGCGTTTGAATAAACCACGCTTCTAGCATGTCGGTGCCAACAGGCGTGATGGCGTACACCTTTCTATCCGGTTTCCCGACTTGCGGTTCAAGCCGGTAGGTGACCGCACCTCGATCGGCGAGCTTATTGAGTTCACGATATACCTGTTGATGGCTGGCTTTCCACACATTACTGATGGTGGTGGAAAACGCCTTGGTAATATCATAACCCGTCGCCTCACAGTTGCTTAGCACTGTCAGTATTACATGGGGAAGTGACATCTCTTATATCCACAGTTTTGTTGGTACAACGATTGTTTAGCCCGGGAGCGGCTAGCCTTCTTTGGGCTATTTCGCCGTCGCCAAGGCTTGTTCTAAGTCGGCAATGATGTCATCGATATGCTCAATGCCGACACAAAGACGGATCATCTCGGGTGTCACCCCGGCTCTCGCTTGCTCTTGCTCGTTCAACTGGCGGTGCGTGGTCGAGGCGGGATGGCACGCCAGTGACTTGGCATCACCAATATTCACCAAGCGCTTGAAAAGATTCAGCGCATCATAAAATTTCACTCCCTCGTCAAAGCCGCCTTTTAAGCCGAATGACAGCAATGAGGCCGGCAGTCCACCGCGGATAAGCGACTTAGCACGTTGGTAATGAGGGTGATTGAGTTGACCGGCATAGTTGACCCACGCTACGGCCGGGTGATTGGCAAGGTAATCGGCCACGGCTTTGGCGTTCTCGCAATGGCGCTCCATACGTAGGCTTAAGGTTTCTAACCCCTGCATCAACATAAAAGCATTCATCGGCGAGAGGGCCGCGCCACTGTTACGTAGCGGCACTGTACGTGCGCGGGCAATAAACGCGGCTGGGCCAAAGGTCTCACTATAAACCACGCCGTGATAGGCCGGCTCCGGTTGTGAGAATTGCGGGAAGCGGGCTTGACGTGCCACCCAGTCAAAGGTGCCGCCATCGACAATTATACCGCCAAGGGTAGTGCCATGACCGCCAATGTACTTGGTGAGTGAGTGCACCACGATATCGGCACCATGCTCAATCGGTTTGCACAGAACAGGCGTGGCGACGGTATTATCGACGACCAAGGGGACCCCATGCGCGTGAGCGACCTTGGCAAAACCGGGGATATCCGCGATATTGCCGGCAGGGTTACCAATCGACTCGCAATATACCGCTTTGGTGTTGTCATCAATCAGCGCCTCAATCGCACTGGCGTCGTCACTGGGGGCAAAACGTACTTCAATGCCTTGCTCGGGGAGCATATGGGCAAACAAGGTATAGGTGCCCCCGTAAAGCTGTGGTGTGGCGACGATGTTATCACCGGCCTTGGCGAGAGTTTGCATGGTATAGGTGATGGCGGCCGCACCAGCACTGACACAAAGCCCCGCGATACCGCCCTCTAATGCCGCCACCCGTTGCTCCAACACGTCGTTGGTCGGGTTCATTATCCGAGAGTAGATATTGCCTGGCACATCAAGGTTGAACAGGTCAGCACCGTGTTGGGCATTATCGAACTCGTAAGCGACGGTTTGATAGATAGGGGTGGCCACCGATTTGGTGGTGGGGTCGGTCTGGTAGCCGTGATGAATCGAGAGGGTTTCGTCTTTCATGGCAATTCCTTTGCGTTGTTGGGTCGCGTCAGTGCGACCTTCAATAGTAATAATATTATCAATGTAACAGCAAGCATTCGCTGACGCTTTAGCGAAAAAAAACGAGCAGCGGTCTCTGTGACACGACAAATCGATACAAAAACAAAAAAGCCGCACCCGAGGGTACGGCTTGACTAACAAGGATTAGCCGGTATTACGCAGGCCGGCGGCAATCCCCGCGATAGATATCATCAAGGCATCGTCGAGCGATTGGTCCGGATCCGCTTGCTGACGCGTACGGTATAACAGCTCGGCTTGCAGCATATTGAGTGGCTCGACGTAAATATTACGTAAGCGAATCGCTTCCGCCCCCCACGGGTTTTGCTCCATCAGGTTATCGCTGTTTTCCACCGCCAGTACCACTTGGATATCTTGGCGCAACTGATCCCGCAAGGATTCACCCAACGGCCAGAGGCTTTCGTCGACCAAGCGCTGATCATAGTACTTGGCAATGTCTAAGTTGGTTTTGGTAAACACCATCTCCAGCATCCCAAGACGGGTGGAGAAAAACGGCCATTCGCGGCACATTTCTTCTAGCTGGGCTTTATGGCCTTTTGCAATGGCGTGATCGATCGCTTGTCCAGCGCCTAGCCAAGCCGGCAGCAATAGACGATTTTGACTCCAGGCGAAAATCCAAGGAATCGCGCGCAAGCTCTCGACACCGCCATCGGGATTGCGTTTGGAAGGGCGCGATCCCAATGGCAGTTTGCCTAACTCAAGCTCCGGCGTGGTAGAGCGGAAGTAAGGCACAAATTGCTCATGACCACGCACCACATCACGATAGGCTTGGCAGGAGATGTCACTCAAGGTGTCCATCAGCTGACGCCATTCTTGCTTAGGCTCCGGCGGTGGCAGCAAGTTCGCTTCCAAAATCGCGCTAGTGTACAGGTTTAAGCTGTTAACGGCGACGTCGGGCAGCCCTAGCTTGAAGCGGATCATCTCCCCTTGCTCGGTCACCCGTAGGCCACCTTTTAGGCTGCGAGGAGGCTGTGAGAGCAAAGCCGCATGTGCGGGCGCCCCACCGCGACCCACGGTGCCACCGCGGCCATGGAAAAGGGTGAGATTAACTCCTTGCTCATCACATAAATTGACCAAGGCTTCCATGGCGCGATATTGCGCCCACCCGGCAGACATTACCCCAGCGTCTTTGGCGGAATCCGAGTAACCGATCATCACCATTTGAACGTTCTGGGTAAAGCCACGGTACCAATCAATGGCTAGCAGCTCCCCAATCACTGCCTCGGCATTGTTCAGATCGTCCAAGGTTTCGAAGAGCGGACACACGTCCATACGGAACGAGCAGCCGGCTTCTTTCAGCAATAGATGCACGGCCAGCACGTCGGAGGCGGTGCGTGCCATGGAAATCACATAGGCACCCAAGGCTTCGCGCGGCTGTTCGGCGATCACGCGGCAGGTGTCGATCACCTCTTGTACCTCAGGTGACGGTGACCAATCACGTGGCAGCAACGGACGTTTAGACGCCAGCTCGCGGGTTAAGAAGGCTTGCTTGTCTTGCTCGCTCCATTGGGCGTAATCGCCCATCCCCAAGTAACGGGTCACTTCTGAGAGCACATCGGCATGGCGGGTACTTTCTTGGCGAATATCAAGCTTGATCAGGTGTACACCAAAACATTGCACGCAGCGAAGCACATCAAGCAACTTGCCGTCGGCAATAATGCCCATGCCACAGTGGTGGAGAGACTGATAACACGCCAGTAATGGTTGCCACAACTGCTGGGTGTCGGTCAGGATCCCTTGTGAGGAGGCGCGCTCGCCTTTCAGTTTGGCGTCCAAATAGCTCAGGGTGTGAGTTAGCTGACTGCGCAAAGTTTTGAGGATGGCGCGATACGGTTCGTGTGCCTCGCCGGCCATCTCACGCACAGTGTCATCACACTGGGTCATTGACAGTTCACTGATCAAATCCTGGACATCGCGCAAATACAAATCCGCCGCTTTCCAGCGTGATAATAGCATCACTTCACGGGTGACCTCGCTGGTGACATACGGGTTACCGTCGCGGTCGCCACCCATCCACGAGGAAATTTGTACTGGCTTGGCATCAATGGGCAAGTTGATATCGAGATGGCTTTCAAGCTGCTGATCAAATTGGCGTAAAAACGCGGGCACCGCTTGCCACAGTGAATTTTCAATCACCGCGAAGCCCCACTTGGCTTCATCAAGCGGGGTAGGTCGGTCTTGGCGGATCACATCGGTGTGCCAGGCTTGGGCGATCAACTGCTCGAGACGTTTCTCGGTTTTGGCACGCTCTGCCGCCCCCAAATGTTCACTGAGCTCTAACTTCGACAAGCACTTATTAATCTGCACCAAGTTATGAATGGTGGTACGGCGTGCGATTTCGGTCGGGTGAGCGGTCAGGACTAACTCAATTTTTAAATCGGCGATCGCTTGTTGCGCGTCATTGGCATTAATCTCACCTTGGCTGACACGGCGGAGTAAATCGTCGATAGCATCCGGGCTGCACTCCAGCGCGTCGCATTGACGCGAGACGGTGTGATATTGCTCGGCGATATTAGTCAGATTCAAAAATTGGCTAAAGGCGCGGGCGACCGGAAGCAGTTGGTCAGCCGGCAAGTTTTGCAGCACGGTTTTCAGCTTAGCATGATCGTCCTGATTGCCAGCGGCAGCCGATTTTGAGAGCTGACGAATTTCCTCAACTTTTTCTAAGAGTGCGGGGCCATGGGCATCTTGGATGGTGTTACCCAGCAGGCGGCCAAGCATACTGACATTGCTTTTTAAGGCAGAGTACTTTTCGTTCATAGCGTATCCATTCTGTAACAAAGTTACATCCTACTGTGACTGTAAAGAACCAATCTAGCGAATATTGCGCGATCGGGTCAACTTAACCGCAAATTAGCGCGAAAACTGGCCGCCGGATTTGATGCTTATCATAGAGCCACCCCAAAAGCTGAAAAAAAGTTTCAGCTTTCAGGTTTGCCAGTCTTCCGAGGGCTTCTCCGCGCCCGCCATATCGCGACTTTCTCGTGAATAGCGTCAGTGTCATTTGCATGGTTAGATGGAATTATTGCTCTAATATGAATGAATAGACATTAAAAGTGATTTTTTACGCTTTTTGGGGTTGACGGCCAAACGGGAATGCGATAAAAAATAACCATTCACTATTTATGAATAAAAATATTTAATTGAGAGTTGACCATGATGCCACTCGCTGCCAAACACAACGCCCTTTCTGCTCGACGACGCTAGCCTGCTTTGCGTGGCTATCGGCTACGCCCTCGATCCTCTGCTGCCCCGCAGCACGCCTTAAACACCCATAAAGAGAGACACCCATGACACTTAACACCATTATTGTCGGTGCCAGTGGCTACACAGGAGCCGAGCTTATTGCCCTTGTCCATCGCCATCCGCAATTGCACTTGGCCGGTTTGTATGTCTCGGCAGGCAGTGAAGACGCTAATCGCCCTGTGAGCGCGTTGCACGGCCAACTGCGTGGCGTGGTGGATAGGCCACTGATGCCGTTGTCCTCGCCACAGGATGTCGCCAAGCAAGCCGATGTGGTGTTTTTAGCCACCGCGCACGCGGTCAGTCATGACTTGGCGCCGATTTTTCTGGCTCAAGGTTGCGTGGTGTTTGATTTGTCGGGGGCGTATCGGGTCAATCAAGCCGATTTTTATCCTGCCCATTACGGCTTTGCGCACCAATCACCGACATGGCTTGAGCAAGCCGTGTATGGCTTGGCGGAGTGGCAACAGGAAGCATTATCGGCAGCACAGCTGGTCGCCGTGCCGGGATGCTATCCCACCGCCAGTCAATTAGCGCTCAAACCTGTGCTGGATGCAGGCTTGTTGGATAAACAAATGTGGCCGGTGATCAATGCCACTAGCGGCGTGACGGGCGCGGGGCGCAAAGCGAGCCTGACCAACAGTTTTTGCGAAGTGAGCCTGCATGCCTACGGGGTGTTTTCTCATCGTCATCAGCCAGAAATTGCCGCACACCTCGATACGCCGGTGATTTTCACCCCGCACCTGGGCAGCTACAAGCGCGGCATTCTTGCCACCATTACCGCCAAATTAGCCCCAGGTGTCAGTGAGGCCGAGGTGGGGCAGGCACTCTCTCACGCCTATCAAGAGGCGCCGCTGGTACGGGTGCTCCCAGCCGGTGAGGTGGCCAAGCTGCAAGCGGTGCAGCATACCGGCTTTTGCGATATTGGTTATCAGGCCGCGCATGGGCACCTGATCCTCACCAGTGCGATCGATAACTTACTCAAAGGCGCGGCCAGCCAAGCCGTGCAATGTTTAAACCTTAAGTTTGGCTTTGCCGAAACCACAGCGATTGTCTAGGAGAAACGGATGAAAACGCCATTAGTGATTAAATTAGGTGGCGCGGCACTGAGCTGCAGCGAGACTCTCGCCAAGGTTTTCGGCGCGATCAACACCTACCGTAGTGAGGCTGAGCGTCCGTTAGTGCTGGTGCACGGTGGCGGCTACTTGGTCGATGAGCTACTCAAAAAGCTCGCCCTCACCAGTGTGAAAAAACAAGGCTTGCGGGTCACGCCGGCCGACCAGATTGATTATGTCACCGGTGCCCTCGCCGGGACGGCGAATAAGCTGCTGTTAGCCGAAGCGCGTAAGGCGAAGATTAAAAGCTGTGGCTTGAGCTTGGCCGATGGCGGCTTGTGTCAGGTCAGTCAGCTGGACCCTGAACTAGGTGCAGTGGGGGAAGCTAGCGCCGGGGATCCTAGCCTGCTACAGGCGGTATTGGCCGCCGATTGTGTCCCCATTATTAGCTCGATTGGCATCAGTGACCAAGGTGAGCTGATGAATGTCAACGCCGACCAAGCGGCGGTGGCGGTGGCAACCACGCTAGGCGCTGAGCTGGTGCTGCTGTCAGATGTCAGCGGCGTGTTAGACGGCAAAGGCCACTTACTGCCTTGCCTCACCGAGTTAGATGCACAGCACTTGATGGAAAAAGGCGTGATCACCGATGGCATGGTGGTCAAGGTCAACGCCGCGTTTGCCGCCGCCCGCGAATTAGGTAAACCGGTAGAGATTGCCACCTGGCGCTATCCAGAAAAACT
The DNA here is from genome assembly GCF_003390965.1 of Salinivibrio sp. HTSP. Taxonomy (NCBI): domain Bacteria; kingdom Pseudomonadati; phylum Pseudomonadota; class Gammaproteobacteria; order Vibrionales; family Vibrionaceae; genus Salinivibrio; species Salinivibrio sp. HTSP. The sequence goes on along the minus strand of NZ_PXUD01000024.1, from coordinate 29,346 downwards.
CACGCAATTATTCGATGGCCAGCAAATCGGTACCCGGTTTAGCGCCAGTTAATAAGACGTATAACGACGCGACGACACCGTCGATTTAGGATTTAAGGAGAGCAAGATGAGCAAGGTAAATAAAGTGGTACTGGCCTATTCGGGTGGATTGGATACCTCGGCTATCATTCCATGGCTAAAAGAAAACTATGACTGTGAGGTGGTGGCTTTTGTTGCCGACGTCGGTCAAGGCGAACAAGAGCTCGAAGGCATTGAGCAAAAAGCGCTCGCCTCTGGGGCATCACAGTGTTTTATCGCCGATCTGAAACACGAAATGGTGGCAGATTATATTTACCCTAGCCTAAAAACCGGTGCGGTATATGAAGGTAAATATCTACTAGGCACCTCGATGGCGCGTCCGATCATTGCCAAAGCACAGGTCGAGTGCGCTCTTGAGGTCGGGGCGGATGCACTTTGCCACGGCTGTACCGGCAAGGGGAACGATCAGGTTCGTTTTGAGAGCACCTTCTCCGCGCTGGCGCCGCAACTGAAAGTGATTGCGCCGTGGCGGGAGTGGGATCTCACCAGTCGTGAAGCCTTGCTCGATTACTTGGCCGCCCGCGACATTCCCTGTACGGCGAGCCTTGAGAAAATTTATTCACGTGATGCCAATGCTTGGCACGTGTCAACCGAAGGCGGTGTGCTGGAAGATACCTGGACAGCGGCCAACCAAGATTGCTGGGTATGGACAGTGGCACCGGAAGAGGCACCCAACACGCCTGAGTTTGTCACCTTGGGTGTACAAAGCGGGGAAGTGGTCTCGGTCGATGGTGAGTCCATGTCGCCTTATGACGTGCTGACGCTGCTGAACGACAAAGGGGCAGCCCAAGGGGTGGGGCGGATTGATATCGTTGAGAACCGTTTGGTGGGGATGAAATCCCGCGGCTGCTATGAAACCCCAGGCGGCACCATCATCATGGAAGCGCTGCGCGGCGTTGAACAACTGGTGCTGGATAAAGAGAGTTATCAGTTCCGTGAGGAGCTCGGTTTAAAAGCCTCTCACCTGATTTATGATGGGCGTTGGTTTACCCCGCTTTGCCAGTCGATTGTTGCCGCGGCCAATTCTCTTGCCGCGCCGGTAACGGGCGAGGTGGTGATCAAGCTCTATAAAGGGCAAGCGACTGTGGTACAAAAGCGCTCGACCAATAGCTTGTACTCGGAAGACTTTGCCACCTTTGGGGATGATGATGTCTACGATCACAGCCATGCCGAAGGCTTTATCCGTTTGTATTCGCTGTCGAGCCGGATTCGTACGCTGAACAAACAAAAACAATCCTAATTAAAAAAGCATCGTGAGCAGTAAGGAGAGACAGCATGGCATTATGGGGCGGACGCTTTAGTCAGGCAGCCGACAAACGGTTTCAAGCGTTTAACGATTCACTGCGCTTTGACTATCGCCTAGCAGAGCAAGACATTGTGGGCTCCATTGCTTGGTCGAAAGCCTTGCGTTCAGTGGGCGTGCTGAGTGATGACGAGCAACAGCAATTGGAGCTGGCGCTCAATGAGCTCAAGCTGTCGGTGATGGAAAATCCTGAGCAGATCTTAAACTCAGACGCCGAAGATATTCACAGCTGGGTCGAGCAGCAACTGATCGATAAAGTCGGGGATTTGGGCAAAAAGCTGCATACCGGACGCTCGCGCAACGATCAGGTGGCCACGGATCTTAAACTCTGGTGTCGGCAACAAGGCCAGCAAATCTTGCTGTCTCTCGACAAGCTTCAGCAGCAGCTGGTGGATGTGGCCAGCCAACACCATGATACCGTGTTGCCCGGCTATACCCACTTACAGCGTGCACAGCCGGTGACCTTTGCCCATTGGTGTTTGGCCTATCTGGAGATGTTTGAGCGCGACACTACCCGCTTAAAAGATGCACTTAATCGTCTTGATACCTGCCCGTTAGGATCTGGGGCGCTGGCAGGCACCGCGTACCCGATTGACCGCGATGCCTTGGCACAAAATCTGGGATTTAAACGCGCCACCCGTAATAGTTTGGATTCGGTCTCAGACCGAGACCATGTGATGGAGATGATGTCCGCCGCATCCATGTCGATGCTGCATTTATCGCGGATGGCCGAAGATATGATCTTCTACAATTCGGGCGAGTCAGGGTTTATCGAGCTGGCGGATACGGTGACGTCAGGCTCGTCGCTGATGCCACAAAAGAAAAACCCCGATGCGCTAGAGTTGATACGTGGCCGAACGGGGCGGGTGTACGGTGCTTTGTCGGCGATGATGATGACGGTCAAAGCCTTGCCGCTTGCTTACAACAAGGACATGCAAGAAGACAAGGAAGGACTCTTCGATGCCATGGATACTTGGCATGATTGTTTGGACATGGCCGCCTTGTGTTTTGAAGGTATCACCATTCACAAAGACAAAACCTTGCAAGCGGCGCAGCAAGGTCATGCCAATGCGACCGAGTTGGCTGATTATTTGGTGAGCAAAGGGATCCCGTTCCGTGAAGCGCACCATATTGTGGGTGTGGCGGTGGTGTCCGCTATTGAGCAAGGCTGTGGACTGGAAGATCTACCACTCGCCACCTTGCAGCAATTCTCGCCGGTGATTGAAGACGATGTGTATGCCATGCTCACGATTGAATCCTGCTTGGCCCAACGTCGTGCACTCGGTGGGGTCGCGCCCGAGCAGGTTAGCTTTGCCATTCAAGAAGCGCAAAAGCGTTTGGATAAGCGCTTTACCCCCAAAGTCACGGTGCGCTCAGCGCGGCTGACGGATCTCGATACCATCGAAGGCATGGTGGTGTATTGGGCGAAGTTGGGGGAGAACTTACCTCGTGATCGCCATGAATTGGTGCGTAATATCGGTCTGTTTGCGGTATCCGAGCATCAAGGGGATTTGACCGGCTGCGGCTCGCTGTATATTTACGACTCAGGGCTGGCAGAAATTCGCTCTTTGGGAATCGAAGCTGGCTGGCAGCGCCAAGGTCACGGTACGGCGTTGATGATGCACTTGATTAAAAAAGCCAAGCAAATGGCGATTGAGCAAGTCTTTGTCCTCACCCGAGTGCCAGAGTTTTTCACCCAATTAGGCTTTACCCCAGTGTCGAAATCGCAACTGCCTGAGAAAGTCATGAAAGATTGTGAAATCTGTCCTCGCTTCCACGCCTGTGACGAAGTGGCGCTAACTTATAACATTGCTGGGCCAGCCACGATCTCGACCTTCTCACATGCAGAGATTGAGTAAAAAAGTGTGGGGCGGCTTTAGGGCCGCTTTCTGTTGCGCCGAAATGGATAAATTAATAAATGAAGCGTGAGCAAGGCACTGGCACTGCCGGCGGCGAACAACAAGGCAATCGACTCCACTTGTCGTGGTGTGTCGGCATAGGCCCACCACCAAAGCGGCCAAAGTATGGCAGACATGATAGCAAGTTGGGCCATACAGCGCGTGCAGCGTCCCAGCTTCTGCTTCCAAATGCTAGATTGACAGTATTTGCAAGCCATGTGGTTTCTCTTGGTCGGTAACGGCGATAGCTTATTGTGACGCAGTGAACCGCGGGATACAAAAAAGCCCTCCGCGAAGGAGGGCAAAGGTAAGCAAGTGCTTGGGGAAGCAACAGGCAGTGCCTGTAAAGCGCCGAACGTCGGCGAAAAGGGCAGTGGATTAGCAGCCAGGGCCGCAGTCCATGCAGTGTTTGATCATTTCAGGACCGAGCTTGAGCTTGGCATTCACATCTCGCAGCGCGGTGCGCACGCCTTCTTCAATCACTGGGTGATAGAAGGGCATATCCAACATTTGCGAAATGGTCATTTGGTTTTGATGTGCCCATGCCAACAAGTGGGCCAAGTGCTCGGCGTTCGGGCCAATCATTTCAGCGCCCAAGAAACGGCCAGTGCCTTGTTCGGCATAAACGTGTAACAAGCCTTTGTTGCGCAGCATCACCCGTGAGCGGCCTTGCCCTTCAAAAGAGACCACGCCGGTTTCAAAGCAGCCGCAGGGGCCGAGACGGTCGGTAATTGCTTTGTAGCTTTCGCCCACCATCGCAATTTGCGGGTCAGAGAAGACCGCAGAGAGCTTGCTGCGGCGCAATCCAGCACGAATATCTTTACCGCGCCCCGCGTTGTCACCAGCAATGCGCGCTTGGTCAGCCGCTTCGTGCAGCAACGGAATTTGATTACTGGCGTCGCCGGCAATAAAAATGTGCGCTGCCGTGGTTTGCAGGGTATAACTATCGGCAACCGGCACCCCGCGGGCATCCACTTTGATGCTGGTCGCGTCAAGGTTAAGTTTGTCGACATTGGGGCGACGACCGGTGGCGGCAACCACATAGTCGACCCAACGCAATTGGCTCTCGCCCTCTTTATCACGATAACGGATTTGCACCTTATCGCCTTCACGTACCATCTCTTCCACCTTGGCATCGGCGTCGAGATAAAACTCCTCGCTGAAGGTCTTATCCGCATATGCCATGATCTCTGGGTCGGTCAGCGGGCCCACTTGGCCGCCGACGCCAAACATAGTCATCTCGACCCCGAGGCGATGCAGCGCTTGCCCCAGTTCAAGACCAATCACGCCAGGACCAAATACCGCAACCGAGTCAGGCAGATCGTCCCATTCAAAAATATCATCATTAACCACTAAACGATCACCAAGGTGATCCCAAGCAGACGGCCAGCTTGGTCGCGAGCCTGTCGCAATCACGATGCGATCAGCATGGATACTAGTATGATCGTCGACCATTAAGGTGTGATCATCGATAAAACGCGCATAGCCGTCGATTTTGTCTTGGGCGGGGATATCGTCGACACTTTCCAGTACAAAGCCGACAAAGCGGTCACGCTCGCGTTTCACTCGATCCATCACTTCACGGCCATTAATTTCCGTGGTGCCGCCGGGATACACACCGAAGCCGGGCGCTTTGTCGATGTGGTGCGCCGCTTCAGCCGCCGCAATTAACAGTTTGGATGGCATGCAGCCAACCCGTGCACAGGTGGTGCCATAAGGGCCGCCTTCAATCATCACCACGTTATCCGTATGCGCTTTGGCTGCGCGATAAGCACCGAGCCCGGCGGTCCCGCCACCAATCACAGCCACGTCAACCGTTAATGTTTTCATTGCTTTCTCCTGGGGAAATAACGGGCGGCAACAATGCCGCCCAAACAGCGGATTACTGGTTTAGATAGGTGTCGAGTTCTTCACTGCCACCGATGTGACGGCCACCGATAAACACTTGTGGCACCGTGGCGCGACCGCTGACCGCACGCAAAGAAACCGTGGTAGCGTCTTTGCCAAGGATAATTTCTTCAAACTGAAGGCCTTCGTCGATCAGTGTTTGCTTGGCTTTGGCACAGAACGGACAGCCTGGCTTACTAAACACGGTGATCGAGTCTTGCAGTTTGTGTTCAGGGGCGATGTAGTCAAGCATGGTGTCAGCGTCAGACACTTTGAACGGGTCGCCTGGCTCGTTGGGTTCGATAAACATTTTCTCGACCACGCCGTTTTTCACCAGCATGCTGTAGCGCCATGAGCGTTTGCCAAAGCCAAGATCGTTTTTATCGACCAGCATGTCCATGCCATCAGTGAACTCGCCATTACCGTCAGGCAGGACATGGATGTTGTCGGCGTCTTGGTCAGCTTTCCACGCGTTCATCACAAAGGTGTCGTTGACGGACACACAGACAATGTCATCGACGCCGTACTGTTGAAAAACAGGGTACAGCTCGTTATAGCGTGGCAGGTGCGAAGATGAACACGTTGGGGTAAACGCACCTGGCAAGCTGAATACAATCACGGTTTTATTGGCAAAGATGTCATCGGTGCTTACGTCTTTCCATTGGTCGCCTTCGCGAGTACGGAAGGTGACTTGTGGTACGGGCTGACCTTCTTTTGTTGCTGTCATGAATCGTTCCTTTTGTTTTCAATCTAAGTAGTTAAGCGAGAAGTGACTCGCTGTGTTTTGATGGGTCTAGTATTGCTAAATAAGATTGATAGCTCTAATCGCTTGATGCTATGGTTTTGATAGTTATCCCCTATAGAAGAGGCAACGATGAACATTCGTGACTTGGAGTATCTAGTCGCGTTGGCTGAACACCGCCATTTTCGCAAAGCAGCTGAAGCCTGTTTTGTCAGCCAGCCGACCTTAAGCGGGCAAATTCGCAAGCTGGAAGATGAGCTGGGTGTGAGTTTGTTAGAGCGAACCAGCCGTCGTGTGTTATTCACCGATGCCGGTATGAGGTTAGTACAACAGGCACGTAACGTATTGAGGGAGGTCACAATTTTGACCGAATTGGCCAGTGAGCAAGGGGAAAGCATGACCGGTCCTTTGCATATTGGCTTAATCCCCACTGTCGGCCCTTACCTGCTGCCGAAAATTATCCCGCTACTGCGTGATCGTTTCCCTGAGCTGGAGTTGTTTATCCACGAAGGACAGACGCAGCAGTTGGTACAGCAACTGGAAGAGGGCAAACTCGATTGCATCATTTTGGCCTCTGTAGAAGAAACCCAGCATTTAAAAGAGCTGCCTCTTTACGACGAGCCGATGCTGCTCGCGGTCAATGAAAAGCATCACCTCGCCGATTGTGCCGAGGTGGCGTTAGATGTGCTGCAAGGCGAAACCTTATTAATGCTCGGTGATGGCCATTGTTTGCGTGACCAAGCGATGGGTTTTTGTTTTAAAGTGGGCGCGCGTGAAGATCAACGCTTTCGTGCCACGAGTTTAGAGACCTTGCGCAACATGGTGGCCGCAGGAAGTGGGATCACCTTATTACCACAATTGTCTGTTCCTGCTGATAAGCGAGATGGTGTGGTGTATATACCCACCACGTCACCAACGCCATCTCGCCAAATCACGCTCGATTACCGTCCTGGCTCGCCGCTACGAGGACGTTATGAGCAGCTGGCTGACGCTATCCGTGAACAAATGACCGACGTGATGAGTGATCGCCACCGCCACTAGCTTATCGCGTGACGTGGATATAAAAAGACGCCCGCATGATGATGCGGGCGTCTTGATGGAGGCTATTGACGATGCGACCGGGTCAGAACAGCGACTCTGTGCCTGACTCATAAATGTTGCCATCCGGCTGTGACGATACATACTCGGTGGGTTCAGTGCCTTTTATAAAGTACTCAAACATCGACGTATGATCGGTTTTTCTGGTTAAAAGCCCGGTCTCACGGTCAATCCGCACTTTCACAATACCAGGGGGGACGGCTTTATTCTGCTCAGGCACATCCGCGAGAGCATGCTGCATAAAATCAATCCATGCCGGTTCCGCTGTTTTTGCGCCTGATTCTGCCCCGCGGATAGGCTGACGCTCGTCGCCTAGATTGGCATTGCGAGTGGTGCGCCCAAGCTTGCGCGAATGATCATCAAAACCGACCCACACGGTGGTGACAATCCCTGGGCCGTATCCGGTGTACCAGGTGTCCTTGGAGTCGTTGGTGGTACCGGTTTTACCGCCGATATCGCGTCGTTTGAGGGCTTGCGCGCGCCAGCCAGTGCCATTCCAGCCTGTCCCATAGCGCCAATCACCGCCACCCCAGATGTTGCTTTGCATCATCTCGCGTACCAAAAATGCATTTTGTTCATCAATGACTTGTTTGGCATGGCGCTGTGTGGTGGTGTCATCTTGCGCGAGCAAATTCTGCTCATTAAACGGATCGGCCTGTTCCGTTTGCTGCTCGCAATTATCACAAATCACTGGTGGGTTAGCGCGATAAATCTCTTCACCGAATGGGGTTTCGACCCGATCAATGATAAAGGGCTCCATAAAATAGCCGCCATTGGCAAACACGCTAAAGCCCTGTGCCATCTCAACCGGCGTCAAGCTCCCAGCGCCGAGTGCAATCGCCTCTGCACGCGGCAAATCATCACGCTTAAAGCCAAAGCGGGTGAGATAATCTAGGGTATCATCCAGTCCGACACGACGTAGCACCCTTACCGCCATCACGTTTTTCGACTGTGCCAGACCCAGTCGCGCTCGCAGTGGCCCTTCATAACGTGGTGGCGAGTTTTTCGGCCGCCAGGCCACGCCTTGACTGCGATCCCAGCGATTGATGGGGGCGTCATTAATCAAGGTGGCGAGTGTCATGCCCTCATTCACTGCGGCGGAGTAAATAAATGGCTTGATACTTGAGCCCACTTGGCGAACTGACTGTGTGGCACGATTAAACTTGCTATGGACAAAGTTAAAGCCGCCCACCAGTGCTTTGATTGCCCCCGTTGAGGGTGACATAGAGACCAAGGCTGTATTAGTGGTAGGGACTTGGGCCAAATGCCAGCTGTTATCCACTTGGCGAATAAATATTTGTTGGCCACTGGCGAGGAACTCGTCAGCACGTTTGGGCGCTGGGCCTTGGCGACTATCAGTGATATAAGGTCGCGCCCAGTCTAGCCCTTTCCAAGGCAGTTCGATTTCACGACCATTGGGCCCAATAACCTGTGCCGATTGCGCTTGGACATCGATCACAACCGCTGGCTCTAGTGGGCCGTAGCTGGGCTGCTTGGCAAGATGGTCGACAATCCGCTGGTGCTGCCAACGCTGGCTTGGCGCTTGCCACAAGGTCGCAACGGGGCCACGGAAACCATGGCGGCGATCGTAGGCGAGAACGTTTTCTACTGCCGCCTCATTCGCGGCGCGTTGCTTATCAGCATCAACGCTGGTGAAGATACGCACCCCTGAGGTATAGGCGTCTTCGCCAAACTGCTCAACCGCCCATGCGCGGGCCATTTCTGCCACGTAAGGTGCGGACAGTTCAATTTCAGCCCCATGATAGCGGGCCACAATAGGCTCATTCTTCGCTTGCTGATACTCGGCATTGGAAATATACCCCTCTTTCAGCATCCGCCCCAGCACCACATTCCGGCGATCGGTGGCGCGCGAGAGCGAATACAAAGGGTTCATGGTGGAGGGGGCTTTGGGTAATCCGACAATAACCGCCATTTCGCTCAAGGTGAGTTGATCAAGGGTTTTGCCAAAGTACACCTGGGCGGCGGCTCCCACCCCGTATGAGCGATAGCCTAAAAAGACCTTATTAAAGTACAGCTCGAGGATTTCTTCCTTGCTAAGCAGTTGCTCAATATGCACCGCGATAAAAATCTCTTTTATCTTGCGCATAATACGTTTTTCGTTAGAGAGGAAGAAGTTACGCGCCAGCTGCTGGGTGATGGTACTGGCCCCTTGCTTGGCCGTACCTGACATCGCCACCACCACCGCGGCGCGGACAATGCCGATAGGGTCAATCCCTGGATGTTGATAAAAGCGACTGTCTTCTGTCGCAATCAATGCATCAATCATGGGCTGAGGGATGTCCTCAAGCATGACGGGGATGCGACGCTTTTCACCAAACTGGGAGATCAACGCCCCATCGGCGCTATAAACCTGCATCGGAGTCTGCAGTTCGACACTTTTGAGTGTCGCTACATCGGGGAGGTCAGGTTTTACATACAGGTAAAACCCAAAGATTGTAGTGACTCCAAGCACTGTGCAAACCAGTGCAAAGATAAGCAAACGCTTTATGAACTTCACCTGAGATTTCCCGTTCTATTGCCATTGAGCCGTTCAATAATCATACGTGAGTAGTATAAAGGCACCAGCATTAAAAATAACCCGTGATGCGGTCAGTTTTGTAAATACTGACTTCACGCTAACGTTGGGAGCCTAACACGAAATGATGCGAAGTTCGGCAGTTTTAGGTCTCGCTTTGGGCCGACAGACGAGTCATGCGGTGGCCATTCAGCCATCGTCTGCGACTCAGCAGGTAGTCAGCTTACACACACTGGCTACCGATCACGATGATCACTTGGTTGAGTCAATTAAAACGTTGAAAGCCGACATGCTCGAGCCGCTGCCTTGGTACCAGCGCTGGATGACGCGTGTAGTGATTGGTGTCGATGACGACACTGTGATCAGCAAAACATTAACGGCGGCGGATGTCGATGATCCGCTAGAGCAAGAAGCGATGGTCGGGCAGGCGCTGAGCCAAGCGCTCAATATGGACATCAGCGATCTCCTGTTCGACTTTTCTAAAAAAGACGTCGGGACGCAGCCTGGCGACGCACATTACCAGGTAACCGCATGCCGCCAATCCACGCTAGCGCCCATCCTTGCCGCTTGTCACCAGGCCAAGCTAAACGTGAGTGTGGTTGACCGACAACAGCATGGTCTTCAAGCATTGTATGAGGCGTTAGTGGCCTACCATCAACCCGATACTTGGCCCCTTTGGTTACATGTGTGTGCGGGGGCACTAACGGTCACCGGAAAACGCACCGATGGGGAGGATTACCAGCAGCGATTATCGCTGACGTCCCCGAGACAGGCTGACGCCGATGACCTGTCCTATCAGGTGCTATGCCAACATATTGAACACGCCTATCACGCCTACCTGACGCAACCTGGTAGTCACTCTGATGCCAGCGTTTGGTTAAGTGGTGATTGGCCGGAAGCGATGCGCTTTCCGGCTCAGATAGCGTGCCATTCTATCAATCCTGGTGCGCCGTTTGGTTGTGAAAACTTGAATGCCCCCGCCACTGTGGCACTTGGGCTGGCTCTGCGAGGTGCGCAATGATGGCGATTAACTTATTACCGTGGCGGGCACAAGTACAGCGCCGCCAACAGCGTGCCTTCGCCATGGCCACACTGATGGTCGTGGCGGTAACACTCCTGTTTGGCTGGACAGTCACGGCAGTACAGCAGCACAGGATCGCGATTCAGCAAGAACGCAACCAACAACTCGAACAAGGTATCAAGCAGTTTAAACACACCTTGGCTCAGTTTGAGAAACAAGACACGCAGCGTCGCGCGTTGCAGTCACGATTGGGGCTGGTAAACCAATTGCAGCAACAGCGTAATAATGTGACCGCCGTACTCAACTTTATTCCTCGTGTGATGCCCCCTGGGGCCTACCTTACTCGCATTGCACAACACGCGGAGCGCATCAGTCTAGAAGGTTGGGTTCATTCCAACGCGGAGCTTGCGCGTTTACTGGCCTCACTGGAAACGGACCAAGCCGTGGACGATCTGGATATAGAGACGGTCGTCACCAATGGCAAAGCGGCTGGGCCCAATAAACGCTTTACGCTCAGCTTTTCCTTTACCCAGTATGTTGCCCCCGAACGATTAAGTGGCGAGGAGGATGCATCGTGATCGAATGTGACTGGCGAGATCTCCCCTTTGCACCGCGATGGGTCAAGCTGAGTGTATGGCTCTTCTTGGGCGGGATAATCTTAAGCCTCATTTGGGTGGTGGGGATTGGGCCGCAACATGCGCAGTGGCAGCGAGTGAACCAGCAAGAACAACCATTAAAAGCTCAGTATCGAAAGCTTGCGCATGAAGTGGCGGGATTGCCAGATGTTGAAGCGCAACTCAACGCGTTGAATCAACAGTATAACCAGCTGATCGCGCAGTTGCCCGAAGAAGAGGAATTGGCGGAATTATTGGCGGGCATTAGCGACGTTGGGGGGCGCCATCAACTCAATTTCGACACTTTAGCTTGGCGGCCTCGTCGGCAGGGGCAATGGTTGGATGCGATCCCCATCGATATTGTCTTACACGGGCAGTATCGAGACATTGGCGCATTCAGCGCTGATATCGCGGCAATGACGCGTTTGGTGTCACTGCAAAACTTTACCCTGACGCGTGACCAAGCGTCACCAGCCGACGACTTACGACTGTCAGTGTCGGCCACCACCTATCGATACACTGGCCCTGATGGGCGTCGTTAATCATGGTAGTAAGGAGCAGTATGAGACGCTACGGGTACATCTTACTAGCACTTCTCAGTGGCTGTCATCATGATCATACCGACATTGATCAGTTTATGAGACAGGCAAAATCGCACGCCGAGGTGAGCGCCACCCGGATCCCTCCCGCGCCAACCTACCAGCCGCTTGCTTTTTCCGCGAGCGGTCGCGACCCCTTTTTTCTTGCGCCTGACAGTCGACAGGATCTCGCAGCAATGGGGGATTGTTGGCAGCCCACTTCGGGAGAGCAGACGTCTCCACTGACGGCGGTGCCACTCGATCAGCTTCAGATGACAGGCAGTTTAACCAAAGGTGAGCAGAGGCAAGCACTCATGGCGTTACCTAGCGGGTTGGTGCGCAAAGTGAAGCGGGGAGACCGATTAGGACCGCATCATGGTCGTGTGATCCAGGTAGCACCTAACCAGGTGAGAATTAAACAGCTGTTGCCAGATGGGTTGGGTTGCTGGCAGCCGCGTTTTGTGACTTTGTCAACCCACCCCGGCGTGTCGGAAAAAGGATGGCGTGAATGAAAGCAAGCAGGGTAAAACGCACACTCGGATCAGGACTAGCGCAAGCTGTCATTGTGACTATTTTCGTTTGTGGGATGGTATGGAGTACCGTTGTGGGTGCCGGTGAGGCAGTGACCTTAGTGCAGGCGCAACTTACGTCTCCCACGCCGAAAGAGACGCAGATCAGCTTGCGTTTTGACAGTGCCTCGGTGATGGCGGACTTTCGCCAGTTGAGCCCTAAGCAGCTTATGATTCGATTACCTCAGGTGGTCGTCAAGCCAGACTTACTTGGGCGGATGAAAGGGCAAGAGACAGGGTTGCCTGTGAACGCTGTTCACATCACCCAGGTCGCAGGCTACACCAAGATAGAAATTGATGCCCAGCAAGCGATGACGTTTGATTACCAACAACAGCATCAGCAATTAATTATCACCTTGCGCGACGCCGATCCGGCGACCGCCCAAGCCCCTGATCCCGATGCACCGATTTCCATCAATTTCCAAGATATTCCTGTGCGGGCGGTGTTACAACTGATTGCCGAGCAAAATCAATTTAATTTGGTGACCACTGACAGTGTGCAGGGCAATATCACCATGCGTATCGACGGGGTACCCTGGCAAGATGTGTTGGATGTGATTCTCAGGGTCAAGGGGTTAGACAAGCGCCAACGTGGGGATGTGATGTTAGTGGCCCCTCGTAAAGAACTGATGGCGCAAGAAAAACAAGATCTCGAGATGGCGCAACAAGCAGACGCGCTGTTGCCTTTGTCTTCTGCCGTGATCACCGTTAACTACGCCAAAGCCGCTGACGTCGCGGCGTTAATCCGAGGCCAGGGGCAGGGAGTCAGCTTGCTGTCTCCTCGTGGTGCCGTCTCACTCGATTCGCGCACCAATGCGATCATCATTCGTGATATCGAGAAGAACATCGATCGTATTCGCACGTTAGTGAGTCATTTAGATGTGCCGGTTAAGCAAGTCGAGATAGAGGCACGCATTGTGACTGTTGAGCAAGGCTCAGTGGATGAACTCGGTGTGCGCTGGGGGCTATTGAATCGAAATGGCTCAACCACGGTTGGTCCGTCTGTGGAAGGTAACTTGATGTGGGATAGCAATGTGACGGGGCAAGGACCTGAAAGCTTAAACGAGGCGGCGATAGACGGCGTAAATATGGGGGACTTTCTCAATGTGAACCTCGCGGCTGCGAGCCCTTCCGCCTCAAGCATGGCGATGCAAGTGGCGAAGCTCGGCAATGACCTTCTACTCGATTTGGAGCTGTCGGCACTTGAAAGTGAAAGGAAAGCAGAAGTGGTATCCAGCCCTCGTCTGATCACCACCAATAAAAAAGCGGCCTACATTGAACAAGGGACAGAGCTGCCTTACCTTGAGGCGTCTTCAAGCGGTGCGGTGGCGGTGTCGTTTAAAAAAGCGGTGTTGAGCTTATCGGTGACCCCACAAATTACGCCCAACAATACGCTGGTCTTGGATTTAAAGTTAACCCAAGATATGCCCGAAAAAGCGGTGGTGGCCGGAAAAGGCGAAGCGATGTCGATCAGTACCAAGCGCATTAATACCCAAGTGTTGGCGGAAAATGGTGAAACCGTGGTCTTAGGGGGGATCTTTCAGCAAACCATGATCAACAAAGAGACCCAAGTGCCGCTGTTGGGGGATATTCCGTTGGTTGGTAACCTGTTTAAGCACCAGTTAAAAGACCATGCAAAACGTGAACTTCTGATCTTTGTGACCCCTAAAATCGTCACAGACTAGGTTAGGTGTTGCCAAAGGGGCCACTGTCCTGAGATAATTTTTAATCTGATCACGAAATATCTGTGAGGAATTGGCGCCTCGGGCTTTTTTCATTAAGCCTGCGGGCGGTGTTGTCTTATTTAACCGCGCGTAAAATTGCTTAAAATGGCTGAAAAACGAAACATCTTTTTGGTAGGCCCTATGGGGGCTGGTAAAAGCACAATTGGTCGTCATCTCGCTCAGCAACTTCATATGGAATTCTATGATTCTGATTCAGTGATTGAAGATCGTACTGGAGCAGACATTGCATGGGTATTTGACGTTGAGGGTGAAGAAGGTTTCCGTAAACGCGAAGAAAACGTGATAAACGACCTCACTGAAGAGCAAGGTATCGTTCTCGCGACTGGCGGTGGCTCGATCATGAGCAAAGAAAGCCGCAACCGTCTCTCTGCTCGTGGTGTGGTGGTGTATTTAGAAACCACTATCGAGAAGCAGCTGGCACGCACCCAACGCGATAAGAAACGACCACTATTACAAACTGACCAACCACGTGAAGTGCTTGAGTCGTTAGCGGAAGAGCGTAATCCTCTTTATCAAGAAATCGCTGATTATGTTGTCCGTACTGACGATCAAAGTGCCAAAGTGGTGGCGAATCAAATCATGGCGCTGTTAGAGCAGCAATAACCAAACACAGGACCCGACCATGGAACGGATAGACGTTAACCTAGGGGCACGTAGCTACCCTATCTCGATCGGTGAAGGGCTGTTAGCTGATGCTAGCCTATTTGGGAGCGTCCATTCGCGTCGGGTTGCTGTCATCAGCAACGAGACAGTGATGCCGCTATACGGCGACGCACTGGTCTCAACCTTAAAACAGGCAGGCGCGGCGGATGTCGCTCGCTTGAGCCTCCCCGATGGTGAGGCTTACAAGTCTTTAGAGACGTTTAATACCATCAATACCTTCCTATTAGAAAACAATTACAACCGTGATGTGGTACTCGTCGCGCTGGGCGGCGGCGTGATTGGTGACATCGTTGGTTTTGCCAGCTCCTGCTATCAGCGCGGGGTGGACTTTATCCAAGTGCCCACCACGTTATTGGCGCAGGTGGATTCATCGGTTGGTGGCAAAACAGCCATTAATCACCCACTGGGCAAAAACATGATTGGAGCTTTTTATCAGCCCCAAGCGGTGGTGATTGATACGCAAGTGCTTAGTTCTCTACCGCGTCGTGAGTTCGCCGCTGGTATGGCCGAAGTGATCAAATACGGCATTATCGCCGATGCGTCTTTCTTTGATTGGCTAGACAGCGAAATGACGGCACTGACAGCGCTCTCGCCGGATGCGCTCAGTTATGCCATTCGCCGCTGTTGCCAGATAAAAGCCGATGTCGTCGCACAAGATGAAACCGAAGCGGGCATTCGTGCACTCTTAAACTTGGGTCATACGTTTGGCCATGCGATAGAGGCTGAAATGGGATATGGCAACTGGCTTCACGGTGAAGCGGTCTCGGCAGGGACGGTGTTGGCCGCTAAAACGGCGCAGCGACACGGTCTTATTGAGCAAAAAACTGTGTCACGCATCACTGCCTTACTGGAAAGTGCGGATCTTCCCATACAGGCACCCAGTGAGATGAACTACGATGCTTTTATTAAGCACATGATGCGTGATAAAAAAGTGCTTTCAGGACAGTTGCGCCTGGTTTTGCCGACAGCGATAGGCCAGGCTCAAGTGGTTGCAGATGTGCCCCATCAGTGTATTGCTGATGTGATTGATGCCGGTTAACCATTGAATGCATGACAGACACTTTTGATACTCTAGCATTGGATCTGGAAAGCCAAACCCAGCTCCTTTCTCGACTGCAATTTATTACCCGCTTTAGCGCCAACTTACTCCAAGTGACTGGGCCTGAGGGGGCAGGTAAAACCTGGCTCAGTGAGCGCTATATGGAGCAGTGGGCCGATGCGCATGTTCACGCCTTATTGGCGTGCCATACCGCCCAGAGCGATGCACAGCGCCGCGCGATCTTGTTGCGGCAAATTGTTAAAGATGGCGTGTTTAACGAAGCCGACCCGCTTATCGATAGCCTCACCATGATGCTCGATGGCGGAGGGTGCGATGCCTTATTGGTGATTGATGATGCGCACCGTTTGACCCCAGGCTTGTTGTCAGAGTTGTGGGCCTTGGTGCAACACGCACAGCATCAGGCTAATTGGCGTATCAATGTGGTGCTTTTCGCGCTCCCTGGAAAGTTGAACAAGTGGCTAAGCCAGGTGTCTTACGGGCACGAGCAAAAACCCCTGGAGCTGGAAATCTCCCCCCTCAATGAGGGAGAAGCCGAGATGTTTATTGATGTGTTGGCGGTTACCCAGCGCATCGGTGGCGAGAAAAAGAAACAGTGGTTAGCCAAACTTGCCAATCAAACCGTTTACCCCGGCACCATTATGGGAAAGGACAATCAGGAGACAGGCGCTGTGAGTAAAGATAAGAAAAAGCCCGCTAAAAACAACAAACCCTTCTTAATGCTGATTCTAGCTGTGGTATTGATGATCCTTGGAGCCGGTGCAATTTGGTGGGTATTTCCAAGCCAACAAGCTGACTCTGCGTCAGAGGCGGTGCTTCCTGAAGGGCTCAAGCAGTTAGACGATTTGCTCAGTGAACAAGAGGAGCAGACGCTCACTGACCCGCAAACAACGACCCAAACAGATGCACAACCTAGTGCGTCTAACGCGGATGCGGGGAGTGGGACGATTGCCTCGCCATCTAGCGATAATGGTGCGGTAACGGAAGATCAGGCCGCCCTGCCAGACGATATCAATGGGGAAGGGCTGACTGTCGGGCGCAGTGATGAAGGCCAGCGAGTCGTGGTACCGGATGACGTGGTTGATGCGATTATTGATGAACAAGATGCAGGGGGAGACGGTACCGACGCCGTTGAGGAGCCGTTAGCCAGCGAAATCAGTGAGGCAGTGCCTGCACCTGCAGCACCGCAAACCACCGCTGATAACAGCGCGAGTTCAGATCAAGCGACCGATGAGGGCGCAACGGTGTCGCCGACCAATTCTGAATCAGACAATCGCAGCCAAAACAATCTCAGCCAGAATGAGGATGGGCTGCCATTCGCGCCACAAGCTTTGCTTAATGTTCCAGCCCAGCGTTATGCCTTGCAATTGGCCGCGCTGCAATCGCGGCAAGATGCCGTTGCCTTGATTGAGGATTATCAATTGGCTGACCGCGTGCAGGTGTACCAAACACCGCGAAACAACGCGACCTGGTATATGGTCTTGTTAGGTGACTATGCCAGTGTGACGGAAGCGCGTCGTGCTGAATTAAACTTAGCGGATAATGTCCGTGCACTGCAGCCTTTTGTGAAATCATTCAGTCAGATTCATCGCGAAATTAACCGAGCGAATGGCCAGTAAAATCCGCTGATTGATGACGCAAAATAGGGTACAATCCGCCCCTTTTCAGACCGCAGAGATAGATTAGGGGCAATGAGAAAGCATCGCGCGTTTCTAAAGTGGGCGGGAGGTAAGTACTCACTGGTTGATGACATTCGTCGTCATCTTCCTGAGGGTGACACGCTGATAGAGCCCTTTGTTGGGGCCGGATCGGTGTTTCTCAATACCGATTATGACCACTATATCTTGGCGGACATCAATCCTGATCTGATCAACTTGTACAACATTATAAAACAAACGCCATCGCGGTTTGTGACGGATGCGCGCGCGTTTTTCTGCCAAGAGTACAACCAAAAAGAGCGTTATTTGGATGTGCGCCGCGAGTTTAATCTCACCACGGATCCCTACTTACGTTCGCTGTTTTTCCTTTATATGAATCGTCACGGCTTCAATGGCTTGTGTCGCTACAATAAAAAGGGTGGCTTTAATGTCCCCTTTGGCTCCTACAAAAAACCTTACTTTCCGGAAAAAGAACTGGCGGTTTTTGCCGAAAAAGCGCAACGGGCAGAGTTCGTGTGTGAGGGGTACGCGGAAAGCTTTGCCCGAGCAAGCAAAGGCGACGTGATTTACTGTGATCCGCCGTATGCGCCGCTCACCGCCACGGCAAACTTTACCACCTACGCCACCAATGGCTTTACGCTGGACGATCAAGCCTTACTGGCCGAACAGGCTGAGCAGGCCTCTGTCAGCCAAGGGGTCCCGGTTCTTATCTCTAATCATGATACGCCTTACACCCGCCGCCTATACCGTGGCGCGTCGTTTAATGTCGTGAAAGTGAAACGCACCATCAGCCGTAATGGCCAAGGTCGCAATAAAGTGGATGAGTTGCTGGCACTGTTCGCTCCGCCATCTTCTAAGCAGTAACGTTTCCCTCCATCCCGACCGTTAGGCCAACACACTGACTAACGCCAGCAAAGCGGCGACAAAGATCCCAATCATCACCACACCGGTGATGATATACGCCGCCGGCGAATCATGGCCAAAATCTCGCTCGCGATTTTGTTGCGATTGGACGCCAAATAATGCCGCGATGACGCTTTTCATAACGTCAATGAGCCTAGGTTTTTTATCCATGATGCCTCCTTTTTTGGCGCCTCTATTTACTCTAGTCAAGCGACGATAACTTGTCAGTGTCAGCGATGAGAAAACCGCGAACGGGTAAGACTTCACGGCCAATATCGGGTAGAATTGCGGCAACTTTTTGGTAATTGAGGCGACCGTGCTATGAAGGATTTTTTGATCGCGCCATCGATTTTATCTGCTGATTTTGCGCGACTGGGTGAAGAAGTGGACAAGGTGCTCGCCGCGGGGGCGGACGTAGTCCATTTTGATGTGATGGATAATCATTATGTCCCCAATCTCACCTTTGGTGCCCCGGTTTGTCAGGCGTTACGTGACTATGGCATTACCGCCCCCATTGATGTCCACTTAATGGTTAAGCCAGTTGATCGGATTATTCCGGATTTTGCCAAAGCCGGCGCGAGTATGGTGACGTTTCATGCCGAGGCCAGCGAGCATATCGATCGCACGTTACAACTGATCAAAGAGCACGACATGAAAGCGGGTCTGGTCTTTAACCCGGCCACCCCGTTGCACCATCTTGACTATGTGATGGATAAGTTGGATATGATCTTGCTGATGTCGGTCAACCCGGGGTTCGGCGGTCAGTCATTTATTCCTACCACGCTTGATAAACTGCGGGCAGTGCGTGAGCGTATTGATGCCAGCGGTCGAGACATCCGTCTCGAAATCGATGGTGGCGTAAAAGCGAACAACATCGCGGATGTTGCTGAGGCCGGCGCAGATATGTTTGTGGCGGGCTCCGCCATTTTTGGTCAGCCGGATTACAAGGCTGCCATTGATGAAATGCGTGCCGAACTGGCAAAAGTAGAAAGGTAATGAAGTCGTATGAGCCTGCGTTATATTGCATTTGATTTAGATGGCACCTTAGTTGATAGCGTGCCAGATTTGACCCAAGCGCTACAGATGATGCTGGCGGATTTGGACCGACCCACAGTGAGCGTGGCCGAGGTGACCGGCTGGATTGGCAACGGTGCCGATATCATGATCCGTCGTGCCTTGTCGCGCGCCCACGCGCACGACCCCGATTTAGACCCAGCCTTGGTGGCACAAGCCAGAGAGCGCTTCAATTTCCACTATGAAAACAATGGGCACGAAAAGACGGTGTTGTACCCTAGGGTGAAAGACACCTTGAACCACTTACACCAGCAAGGTTATCAACTCGGGGTGGTCACCAATAAGCCCTACGCCTTTGTGCCGGCCATTTTAGCGGATTTAGGCTTGGCCGAATTATTTACCGATGTGATCGGCGGCGATAGTTTATCGACCAGCAAGCCTGATCCTGAAGGCCTACACCTGCTTCGCGACAAGCACGGGTTAACCAATGCCCAGATGTTGATGGTCGGTGATTCAAAAAATGATATTTTAGCGGCCCAGAATGCCGGATTTGCCTCCGTTGGCCTGACCTATGGCTACAACTATGGCGAGCCTATCAGTGACAGCCGACCTACCTATATCTTGGATCAGTTTAGTGAGTTAGTTTCTGTGGTTGCTAACCACTCCGTATAACGCGTTTAATAAGTAAATTAAGACCGCCCCCACGGGCAATATGTAAAGGAATCAAATCATCATGAGTCAACCTTCAAAACCCATTGTATTGAGTGGTGTGCAACCCTCTGGCGAGCTAAGTATTGGTAACTATCTGGGCGCGTTGCGTCAGTGGGAACAGATGCAAGATGATTATGACTGCCAATATTGCGTGGTGGATTTACATGCGATCACCGTCCACCAGGATGCTGACGCGTTACGCGAAGCCACGCTTGATGCCTTAGCCCTTTGCTTGGCGGTGGGGGTGAGCCCAGAAAAAAGTAACCTGTTTGTGCAGTCACACGTGCCTGAGCACGCGCAACTGAGCTGGGTCCTTAACTGTTACACCCAAATGGGTGAGCTAAACCGGATGACCCAGTTCAAAGATAAGTCGCAGCGCCATGCTGAGAACATTAACGCGGGATTGTTTAGTTATCCGGTATTGATGGCGGCAGACATTCTTTTGTATCAAACCAACCAGGTGCCCGTTGGTCATGACCAAAAGCAACACCTGGAGTTGGCGCGTGATGTAGCGACTCGCTTTAACAATCGTTATGGCGATGTATTTGTGCTCCCAGAGCCTTATACACCCGACGTCAATGCCCGGGTCATGAGCCTGCAAGATCCGACCAAAAAAATGTCTAAATCGGACGATAACCGCAACAATGTGATTGGTTTGCTGGAAGACCCTAAAGTGATCGCGAAAAAAATTAAACGTGCGGTCACTGACTCCGAAGAGCCACCACGGGTGCGTTTCGATATTGCGCAAAAGCCAGGGGTGTCTAATCTGCTTGGATTATTGTCGGGCGCCACGGGTGAGTCGATTGACGCGCTCGAGCAAGCCTACGAGGGCAAGATGTACGGGCATTTGAAAAAGGATACCGCAGACGCGGTGGTCGCTATGCTTGAGCCGTTGCAAGCGCGTTATCACGAGTACCGAGCCGATCGCGCATTGCTTGATAGTGTGATGCAAAAAGGGGCTGCTCATGCCTCGGCGCGCGCGCAAGAGACATTGCGCAAAGTCTATGACGCAGTGGGCTTTGTTCCTCGCGTATAGCACGTCACTAAACGATGGCAAAAGCAGCGGGTGAAAGCT
Source organism: Salinivibrio sp. HTSP (assembly GCF_003390965.1). Taxonomy (NCBI): domain Bacteria; kingdom Pseudomonadati; phylum Pseudomonadota; class Gammaproteobacteria; order Vibrionales; family Vibrionaceae; genus Salinivibrio; species Salinivibrio sp. HTSP. The sequence continues at coordinate 8,196 of NZ_PXUD01000024.1, read as the reverse complement.
CGCTGCTTTTTTTTAACATAACTGAACCAGCTTCTCACTTCTAATTACTTCATCAATAATCGCTGATTCCGGTGCGATTCATATCACGTCATATCCTGTACCTATCATGAATAATACACTCGATTTTCGAGTAAACACTCAATTACGTGAAGGAACAGGTATGAAAAAGCCAATGATGTGGTCACCGCTTGCGCTGGTAATGGCGGGGATTGCACTGCCCGCGGCGGCAAAAGCGCCACTTACCGAGAACTACCAATGTGGGGTGACCACCCCGACCCCCATTTATGCCATTCAAGGTGATGGTGCACGGAGCCCGCTCGTCCCAGATGGCCAATATAGCTCAGACAAAACCTATGCCGTACAAGGGGTGGTGACGGCGATCACCCAAGGCCTATACAAAGGGGTCTGGATTCAAGATCCGCAAGGCGATGGTAACCCGGCAACGTCCGACGGATTGTTTGTCTATTTGCGTGACGCGCAAGACTTAGACTTGGTGCCCGGTGATACGCTTTGTGCCAGCGGGAAAATCAAAGAGTACTACGGCCATACCCAGCTAGGTGTCACGGACGGACAGGTAGCAAAGGGGGCTTACCAAGGTGACGTGCTACCTACTGCTATCCGTGTGGGGGCCGAGGAAACCCTCGATCAGGCACTGGAGCGCTATGAAGGCATGAAGGTGACCATGGACGCTGACAGTGAATTAGTGATCACCCGTAATTTCGGTTTTGATTACGATGCGTTCCGTAACAACATGGTGTTATCGCATCAGGCCCCTTTGTATAAACCGACACAATGGCATCCAGCGTTAACACCAGGTGCTGAGGCGCTGGCAGAGAAAAATGCCCAAAACCAGCTTTATATTGAAACCGATAAAAAAGCGAAAGATGGCGAGATCCCGTACTTCCCTGGCCTCGATGCCGAGCAAGGCTATTTGCGGATTGGCGATCGCATCGAACGGTTAAGTGGTGTGCTGGGCTATAGCTACAGCCAGTATCGTCTGGTGGCGACTAACACCATCACCGCTGGGGATATTGTGCATCGCAATGACCGTCAAGCGGCGCCTAAAACGGTACCAGGCACAGATATTAAGGTCGCGAGCTTTAATGTGCTTAACTACTTTACTAGCGCCAGTGCGGTCGGTGGCCCACTCAATGTCACTTGCGAGGATCAGGCGGATGCCGATGCAAACCGCGGCTGTAATCGCGGGGCAAAAACGGCGGCTGAGTTTGAACTGCAACGCGCGAAAATCGTTAACGCGTTGACGGCAATGGATGCTGATATCGTTGGGCTGATGGAGATTGAAAACAACGGCTTTGCAGCGGGTAGTGCCATCGATGATCTGGTGACTCAACTTAACGCCCAGTTTGCTGATCCCCGTGATCACTACCAATTTGTTGAGCCGAGTGAGGCGGAGAAAACCCAAGGCGCTTACTTTGGCTCTGATGCCATCATGGTCGGCATGATTTATCGTCCGGCGACAGTCGCATTAGCAGGTGATGCTCAGGCTATCCCAATGCCGGAACAGCATATCAGTGGCGAAAGCCCAGACGGAGAAACCAAGACACTCGACAAATACCAGCGTGATAGCTTGATCCAACGCTTTATTATCAATGATCAACCTTTGAGTGTGGTGGTGAATCATTTTAAATCAAAGGGCTCGGGCTGTTATGAAGATTGGATTGCCGGCGAGTTTGATAGTGAAACGGCTGATCTGCAGGGGCGTTGCAATGAGTTCCGCGTCTCGGCGGCGGTGGCATTAGGTGAGCGATTAGACACCGTAGATGGCGATGTCCTGATCTTGGGTGACCTAAATGCGTACGCCAAAGAAGATCCTGTTCGTGTGCTGACGGACTATCAGCGCCGCGAGGGGCAGCGCGACATTCTCACCGCAGCGGGCACCGAAATTCGTGGTGTGCCTATGCATGCAACCGGCCAACCCGTGGAAGAGGGATTGGGGTATACCAATCTGGCCACCGACTGGTTAGGGGACAAAGCCTATTCATATTCGTTCTCGGGTGAGCTGGGTGCCTTGGATCATGCTTTGGCCAATGCCAGCTTGGCGAGCAAAGTGGTTGGCGTGGAAGAGTGGCACATTAACTCGGTAGAAAGCACGCTGTTTGAATATAGCCGCAAATATACCGGCGATTTGGTGAAATCGGACAATGTGTTCTCATCCTCTGATCATGACCCTGTCTTGATCTCGCTTGACTACCCAGAGCCTGTGGTGCCTGTTTCTGTGACCGTGAACAATCGCAGCATTTTACCCATTGTACCGCTGCTTAATGGGCAAAAAAGCCCGGCTCATGCGTGGATGAAATGGCGCGCGACGCGCACGTTCAACCAAGCCAGTCCTTTGGTTCAATCCTTGGAGTTAACCGCAGATGACCGTATCGCGGTGTCGGTAAAAGCCTTGGGGCTGTTCCCTGTTTATTGTGGTCGTGCGCCTGCCGACACGCCGATGACAGTGACATACACTGGCTTTCGCTGTCAGTTAAACCGTTAACCAATAAGCGTCGTCCCAGGTTCACGCTAGGATGACGCTCTATAAGCACTGTGTTAGCATCATGCCGGTTTTCAATCGCATGGCCGAGCACAGTGCTTCTTATCATCGATAACTACGATTCTTTCACCTATAACTTGTATCAATACTTTTGTGAATTGGGCGCGTCTGTTTGCGTCAAACGCAATGATGCGATTAGCTTGGCGGAGATAGAGGCGATGGCGCCCACGCATATCGTGGTCTCGCCAGGCCCTTGTACCCCCGATGAGGCGGGGATCTCGCTGGCGGTGATTGAGCACTTTGCGGGAAAGGTTCCCCTTTTAGGTGTTTGTCTAGGCTACCAAGCCCTGGCGCAAGTATTTGGTGCTAAGGTGATACGCGCAAAGGCAGTGATGCATGGTAAAACATCGCCCGTCGACCACAAAGAACAAGGTATCTTTGCGCATTTGCCAAGCCCGCTTACTGTCACGCGATATCACTCCTTAGTGGTGGATCCACACAGCTTACCTGCTTGTTTGATGGTAACAGCGACCACCACAGAGGCGGATGGGCGCGAAATCATCATGGGGTTAAAACACCGAGAGCTGGCGGTGGAAGGGGTACAATTTCATCCAGAAAGCATTCTCACCCAAGAGGGGCATGCGTTACTGGCCAACTTTCTCCAACAATAACCCCGTCAACTAAAGGTCACGACCGTTTTAAGCGCCATGACTTGGGGCCATCTCAGTCGTGCGCCATTACACACCATTGCACTAAATCGCGATCTTTATCACTAATTTTACATTTCGCGATTTTTGACTGCCTTATCAATGGCTGCAACCTTATGCAGCCTGGGTATTCTCTCCCCTCAGTCTTGCCTATTTGGCATCATAGCCTTGCTTGCTCTGCGCTTCTCCCTGCTCACAGTTTATGCATAACTATCTCTGTAAACTGCATGAGTTCGGTTACCCTGCTGAAAACAAAACATAATCTGCTATTGCTGCAGTTAAAATAATGTAAATACTATGCGTCATAGATAAAACACAGAAGGATTGAGTGATGACAATGGAGCACAAAGTAGAACGTAAACTCTTCGACGAAGTCATGGTGCCATGTTACAACCCAATGCCGATGATCCCGGATCATGGTAAAGGATCGCGTATCTGGGATCAGGAAGGTCGAGAGTATATCGATTTTGCCGGTGGTATTGCGGTGAGCTGTTTAGGTCATTGTCATCCGGTCATGGTGGATGCACTGACTGAGCAAGCGCAGAAGCTGTGGCACTTGAGCAATGTGATGACCAATGCGCCCGCGTTGCGCCTCGCCAAACGCCTCACCGAGCTTTCCTTTGCCGACCGCGTGTTTTACGCGAACTCAGGCGCCGAAGCCAACGAAGCAGCGCTTAAACTGGCGCGCCGCTGGGCAAAAGAGGAGCACGGCGAGCACAAAAGTGAAATTATCGCGTTCACCAAAGGTTTCCACGGTCGCACCTTCTTTACCGTGACAGTGGGCGGTCAGCCTGCCTACTCTGACGGTTTTGGCCCAAAGCCAGGCGATGTTACCCACCTTCCTTATAACGATATCGCCGCATTGGCTGACCATATTTCCGATCGCACCTGTGCGGTGATGATGGAGCCATTGCAAGGTGAAGGTGGTATCGTGCCGCCAGAGCCAGGCTTTTTGCAGGCCGTGCGCGAGCTGTGTGATAAGCACAACGCGTTGCTGGTATTTGACGAAGTGCAAACTGGCAATGGCCGTACTGGGACCTTCTATGCCTATCAAGAATCAGGGGTCGAGCCAGACATTCTGGCGACGGCTAAATCATTGGGTGGCGGTATCCCCATTGGTGCCATGCTTACCACCGAACGTCTCGCGGCACATATGAAGCCGGGTGTTCATGGCTCCACCTATGGCGGTAATCCATTGGCGTGTGCGGTGGCAGAAGCGGTGGTCAATGAAGTGACCAAGCCTGACGTCTTAGACGGTGTGATGGAGCGCGAGCAATGGTTCCGTGATGGTTTAGAAGCGATTAACGATAAGTACGGCATTTTCAGTGAAGTCCGTGGCAAAGGCTTGCTACTCGGTGCGGCACTGAACCAAGACTGGGAAGGCCGTGCACGTGATATTCTGGTTGCTGCGGGTGAAGAAGGCCTGTTGGTATTAGTCGCCGGCCCAAATGTGGTGCGGTTTACTCCCTCATTGGTGATTACCAAAGCCGATATTGAAGAAGGGATGGCACGCCTGGAGCGCGCGATTGCGAAGGTTGTTGCAGGATAAGCGACCTCATACACTCGGAGGGATTTGAGATGTTAGTTATTCGGCCTATCCGTGCATCAGATTTTGATGCACTGATGTTGTGTGCGGAAGCGTCCGGCCACGGGTTTACCTCGTTGCCGGTAGATGCCGATTTGCTCCAAGGGCGAATTGATAATTCGTTAGAAAGTTTTGCCAAAAAGGTGACTGAACCTGGCCCGGAAGGGTATTTGATGGTCGCTGAAGATTTAGAAACCGGCGAAATTGCGGGAACAACAGGTATCGAAGCCGCGATTGGTCTCGACAATCCATTTTACAGTTACCACCTGACTAAGGTGGTGCACTCGTCGCGTAAATTGAATGTGCACAACATTGTGGAAGTGCTGACGTTTGGCAACAACTACACCGGCACCACAGAGATCTGCACCTTATTTATGCGCCCTGAGTTTCGTGGCGGCCTAAACGGCAAGCTTTTATCTAAGTGTCGGTTTTTGATGTTGGCACAATTTCCCGAGCGTTTCGCGGACGTGGTGTTTGCAGAAATGCGTGGCGTGTCGGATGACGACGGCAACTCGCCGTTTTGGCAATGGTTGAAGGATAACTTCTTCAACATTGACTTCACGTTGGCCGACTACCTCACCGGGATTGGGGCCAAGGGCTTTATTGCCGACTTGATGCCAAAATTACCGATTTACGTGAGCTTACTCAGTGAAGAAGCACGTGCTGTCATTGGGCAAGTGCATCCAAATACCCGTCCAGCACTGCGTTTGTTGGAAAAAGAGGGCTTTTCGTGCCGAGGTTATGTCGACATCTTTGATGCCGGCCCCACGGTAGAATGCTTACGTCACAATATCGAATCCGTGCGTCATTCTTTCAACGCCTCGGCAAGCGTCAGAGAGCACAGCAGCGCGCAGGACTATTTAATATCGAACACGGAGTTTGCCGGTTTCCGCGCCACGGCGGCGAAAGCGGCGGTCGATCATGAAACCAATCAGGTAGTGATTAGCCCCGCGGTAGCAGACGCATTGAATGTAAAAGAAGGCGATCAGCTGCGTTTGATTGCCATGGAGGGATAAGATGACAACGCAATCAGCAGGCCATCTGATTAACGGTGAATGGGTCAAAGGCGAGGGTGAGGTAATGACCTCGCAAAATCCCTTTGATAGTCAATGTATTTGGCAAGGTGAAGAAGCGACGCGCCCTCAGGTTGAACAAGCGGTGAGTGCCGCTCGTGAGTCCTTCCTCCGTTGGCGAAATACCGACTTTGCCGAGCGCCAAGCGCTGGTTGAACGCTTTGCCGAGATAGTAAAAGCGAATACCGATGATTTAGCGCGCACTATTGCTGAAGAGACGGGCAAACCGTTCTGGGAAACCAAAACCGAAGTCGGTGCCATGGTAGGCAAAGTGGCGATTTCATTGCGCGCTTACCACGAGAGAACAGGATCCCGCGAGAAGGACGTCAATGGCACGCAAGCCGTGTTGCGCCACCGCCCGTTAGGTGTGATGGCGGTTTTTGGTCCGTACAACTTCCCGGGTCATCTGCCCAATGGCCACATTGTTCCCGCATTACTGGCCGGTAATAGTGTGGTGTTTAAACCCTCAGAGCTAACGCCAAAAGTGGCGGAGAAAACGCTGGAATATTGGGTAGAGGCGGGGCTGCCGCATGGCCTTATCAATTTGGTGCAAGGTGGCCGTCATACCGGTGAGGCACTGGCGCAAGCCCGAGGCATTGATGGTTTGTTGTTTACCGGTAGCGCCAATACCGGCCATATCCTCCATCGCCAGTTCGCCGGTCAGCCCGATAAGATGCTGGCGCTAGAAATGGGGGGAAATAATCCCTTAGTGGTCAGTGATCAGTTTGGTGATTTAGACGCCACCGTCTATACCATCATTCAGTCCGCGTATCTCAGTGCGGGGCAACGTTGCACCTGTGCACGCCGCCTGCTGCTGCCTGAGGGAGAAGTGGGTGACAAGATCTTAACGCGCCTAGCACAATGGACAAAAACCGTGCGAGTGGGCGGCCAGTTTGATGATCCGGCCCCGTTTATGGGCGCACAGATCTCAGTGGCAGCGGCGGAAGGTATTTTGGCCACACAGCAAAAGTTGGTCGACCTCGGCGCGAAGCCGGTGATTGAGTGTGAACATCAGCATGATGCGGTGATCTCGCCAGGGATCTTGGATGTCAGTGGTATCCAAGACTTGCCGGATGAAGAGTATTTTGGTCCGCTGCTGCAAGTGCAGCGCTATCAGGATATGGCCGATGCGGTGACCAAAGCTAATGACACCCGTTATGGGTTGTCTGCTGGGCTCATCAGTGAAGACGATGGGGAATGGCAATATTTCCTTGACCATATTCGTGCCGGGATTGTGAACCGCAACCGTCAATTGACCGGAGCCAGTGGCGATGCACCCTTTGGTGGGCCAGGCGCGTCGGGGAACTTACGCCCTAGCGCGTATTATGCGGCAGACTATTGTGCTTATCCCATGGCCTCCATGGAGGGCGAGCAGGTAGTGCTGCCCGAGACGTTCGCCCCCGGTATACCGACGCAACAGGACTAAGGAGAGCAACATGGACAGTGGCCAAGCGTTATTCGACAAACTGTGGCAGGACTACATCAACCGCCTGTGCCCATCAGCACACAAGGTGCATGCCTTGTTAGAAGAAGGGCAGCCTTTGATCAATGATCATATTGCCTTGCGGACATTTGGATTACCCAAGGTTGGGCTTGAGGTATTGGCGCGCCCCTTCCTGGCGTTAGGCTATCAGCAAAAAGGGGACTATACCTTTGAAGCGAAAAAGCTCAACGCCTGCCATTTTGAACACCCCGATCCTCTGATGCCAAAAGTCTTTATTAGTGAGTTGATGGTTGAGCAATGCTCGCCCGCGCTTCAGGCGATTGTTGAGAAGCTGGTGGCACAAGTTGATGCGTCGTCACTCACAGGGAGTGACTTTCTCCATCAGGGTCGCTTGTGGGATCTTGACTGGGCAACCTATCAAACACTTGCCGAAGAGAGTGAATATGCGTCTTGGGTGGCGGCACACGGTTATGGTGCCAACCATTTTACCGTGAGTGTGAATCAGCTGAATGCGCATGATGATTGCCTCTCGGTGAATAACCGATTGCGCGACAATGGCTTTGCGATTAACGAGTCAGGCGGGGAAGTCAAAGGTGACGCGTCGGTGTATCTGGAGCAATCCTCCACCATGGCAGATCGCGTGCCAGTTGCTTTTTCTGATGACACGCAAACCATCCCGGGTGGTTTTTATGAGTTTGCTAAGCGTTATGTTCTGCCCAATGGTGAGCTTTACCAAGGTTTTGTGGCTGCCTCGGCAGACAAAATCTTTGAAAGCACCCATTAGTGCGTCACACATCGCTTAATCGACATCATAGGGAAAAGGGAGCGTATGCTATGCTCCCTTTTTTGTTTGCCCAGCGAAGCTGGCAAACCCGTCAGGTTGAAAG
>NZ_PXUD01000023.1:0-27280 GCF_003390965.1 Salinivibrio sp. HTSP | reverse complement strand
CAGTGATGTCGAGTAGGCGTTCACCGGTTTATTAACCGCTTACGAACAAGGTGATATTGTTTGGCGGGGCGAGCAAGCGCTGTGGGGCCATTACCACGGGCAATCACAACGGCACTGGCTCAGTTCTGTCAGATGTACTGCTGTGGAATATTGACTTCAGCGAGGCCAAATAAGGCCTCGCTGGTTAATATACTTCCGGAAAAGTGAAGATAAACCGATGATTGCATTATTGAGTTTTCTGACACATTGGCTGCCCACTGGAGTGATAAGTTTCGCACTGCCAGCTCTGCTTTCCATCAGAAATGGTTGTTCCGTTCACTTGCACTGTTTTCGCCGAAATCCCCTTAAATGAGTAAGGTTCAATACCGGCAAACCAGACATAATGACCATCCGAAACAAAATTACCTTCAAGCACTTTAAGCGCTTTCATATCAACGTCAGCAGGAAATTCCAGACTCCGCTTCCCTGCAATCAGAAACCCTTTTTTATCTGCGGCAGCATTAAAACTCAGACATTTAAAACTAAATGCATCCACATCATTGCGTAGCTCGCCGGAGTAATAGCTTTTCCCATCAATCGTAGCCCAACCTCGACAGTCTTCAGAAATTTTCACCTGATGTTGATAGGGTATTTTGACCGTTTTTTCCGCTACATAGAAATAATTTTTTGCATCATATCCGTGCCCGTAGGCACTCTTAAATGTTTTACCGTCTGCGCCTTTAAGTACCTTGCCGCTAATCAGTAAAATTGTATTTCCATTTCGGTAAAACGGATGACTCAGAGCCTGAAAATGCTCCAGGTCGATATCTACAGTTTGCTTACACAAAGCGAATGACCCTACATTTGTTACAAGGAAACTGCCTATGATACGTGCAGAGTCCGTATCCAGCCCGGTAGGTAACTGCTCTGCATTACAATAATAATTGCCAGAGGAGTAGCCGACAGCAATATCCTGCCCCTTATACAACAGCTGAAAATCTGCGGCTTTGGCATTTGCTAACGGCTGTGCCGGACGATTACTGAATCGTTGATAGATGACATTTTTTTCAGCTGTTTTATACGGATAAATCGACTCTGCGTGAGCACTGAATCCACTGGTTGCTACTAACACAGCGACAACAGGCAATGACTTGAAAATACGGTAATACATTGAAACCTTTAGATTGTTTGCGGGGAGTAAGTCACTCAATCATCACACATAGCAGAACAATTGGTTTCTTATTTTTTACTATTTTTCGATCTGCTCCTAAAATCTGACAGGCACAAGGAGAAACTTCTGCTGATCAGACCATCACAGAATCACTTTCATTGACTCACCACTGATCCGTTAATATCAGCCAGTTTTTATCTCTCTACCAAATCATTGCATCCCGGTTCTGTTCCCATTTTGCTTTGATATCTGCATCGTAATTGAGATCTACGATGCACAAGTTGGCGAAGCATTGACCAACGTGAAAGCGAGGAACAAAGTCATAAGACTCGGTATGCCTGTTAGTTACCGAGTTGAGCGATAGGATTTATTTCTCTGGGAACAGTGCGCTAGGTGAATGACTTGTTCAACAACGCCTCGCTAGAGTGATAAATTCAATGATTTAGGAAACAACGTCGGTAGTGTTAAAATGCCATCTTTACTGGTGAGGTCTTTATCTTCACGCAAAGCTTGCAAGGCGGCATCTATATCGGCTGTTGGTTTGGTCATGTGTTATCCCTTTTTAGTATAGTTGAACGAAATGACACAGAATTCTGAACAATACCTCACCGGAACTACGATGATCTCTTCTATTTACAAGTATCTGTTCGATTACTATCTAAAAGAAGTGTTTTTTCTGTAAACCAGTTTTTGGTGAAATCATCGACAGGGAACAGTTCTTTGTTATCAGCAGAGACTTTAAAAGTAAATACGCCGTTTGACTTTAGCACAACGAGCTTTTCATCGTTCTTCGCTGTCATTTCATACTTTCTAGGCGACATACCTGCATATGCTTTACCACCTTGACAGAAAATCACTTCTTCCATAAGAGAATCTTTGTCTTGATTGATATAAACACCCTCTAGCCAATCTTGTGCAAATGAAGCATTAGCAAACAAGCTCGCCACTAACAAAAGACACCATTTTTTACACAGACTTTTTTTATTCATGCTATTTAGATCCTAAAGACGTACTATACAGATTAAAGTTAATGAACTGCACTATTCATTTATAAGCATAAACCGTAAATTAATGCGAAAAGAAATATACCCCCGAGTAAAAATACTGTCAACGCGAGAACCTGAGCCAATGCTAATGAAAGACAGCCTGGGAGATAGACAAAATGAAAGATGCTCGAGTTAGTGAATTGCTCTGAAGGCCTTGATATTAGTGAGACTTCGAGTAAATTTTTTCACTCCCTCGCTTTCTATAGAAAAATAAAAAGGCTGATACCACAGCCTATTAATCCCTAAAAATTTTATCAAAATGGAACACGTTTATCATAATAGATATTAAGTTTGTCATCATGCACGTTACTGCGATCTCGTCCAATGTGTTTGCTTTGGTTGGGTCTTCACAGGAGTAGAGCGTAAACTTGGGTGAATGGTTCCATTGACTTGTTCAACAAACCAGGTCGCTGTAGCAACGAAGAGTCAGCCAAGCGCTTATTGGTCATCACGTTGATGGTACGGAGCTTTGTCTTGATCTGACTGTGCTTGTGCGTCATCGTCAGACGCTGAACGTTGATGCTTATCAGGCTTATCTTTATACTTAAGGCCAAATTTTGCGTTGGCGGTATATTTGAGTGCCATGATATTACTGACCACCACGGCAACCACGATGGCAATAATGACATAAGGGTTGGTTAGCCATTCCATTGTTCCACCTCGCACAAGTTAGTGACGTAGGTTGAATATATCCAATCCAACTGCTCAAGAATAGTCTCTTTACCACAAATAGGCGCATTGCTGATCGCGCTGGCAAGCATGTCTTGGCTCAATGCTGACAAGAGGGCGGCGCTGGTGGCGATATGGCTGATATGCCAAGGCTCTCTCGCAACCCCACCTTTATCTTCGGCATAAGGCAGGAAGAACCCCCACTTAGGGGCATGCACTTTGAGCCATTGTGAGAAGGCCGCTTGAGGGCCATCATCATATTCTGGTGGAATTAGCGCCAACCTTTGATCCGGCCCCAGTGCGCGCTTGTCATACACGTCTATGTCTGTGCCCCAATGGTGGCGGCTTGCCCCTGGCAAGGCTGACCAGCGCAGTATCGCTTTGACCCGCGCTGCCTCTGACAATGTTGACACATCTAACGGGCGACTCTCAGCATCTAACACTGGCTTTTCGCCATTAAATTTACCGTTCCAAATGGCTAACTGACGCGCAAACGAGCGATAGCCGCTGGCAATCATGAGCGTGAACCCCGCTTGCGATGCCGCCTGTTGTAGGGCGGCAAAGTCGGCGAATACCGCTTGGTGCAAGCAGGGCGCATTAGGTCGACTGTTAATCGGTGTTAGCGCGGAGGCGTCTTGCCCTGTGAGCTGTGCGGGTGTCGGCATCAAGGGAGTGCCTTCTCCAAGACCTTTTGATACATGTCAGTCAGCTTTTCTAAATCCGGGATGCTCACACACTCATTGACCTTGTGGATAGTGGCATTCACCGGACCCAGCTCAATCACTTGCGCCCCCATTTGCGCAATAAAACGTCCGTCGGAGGTGCCGCCAGTGGTCAGCAATTCTGGTGTTTGATGGTTCACCTCTTCCACCGCCGCCACCACTGCATCCAGTAACGTGCCTTTATCGGTTAGGAAAGGGTCACCACTGTGCGTCCACTCAAGGGTATAGTCGAGCCCATGGGCGTCTAAAATCGAGTAAACCCGCTTTTTGATGGTTTCACTGTCCAACTCTGTACTAAAGCGGAAGTTAAACTGTGCATGGCACTCCCCTGGAATGACATTGACCGCGCCAGTGCCGGCCTTGATATTGGGGATTTGAAAGCTTGTGGGCGGGAAAAACGCATTGCCTTTATCCCACAGTGTTTGCGCAAGCTCGGTGAGTGCTGGCATCGCCTGATGCACCGGGTTAGTCGCAAGGTGAGGGTAGGCAACATGCCCTTGTGTGCCTTTGACGTAGAGATCCCCTGTGATGGATCCGCGACGGCCGTTTTTCACCACATCACCGACATGGTGGGTGCTGGACGGCTCACCGACAATACACATGTCAATCTTTTCGCCGCGCGCCATTAGGGTATCGACCACACGGGTAGTGCCATTGATAAACGGGCCTTCTTCATCAGAGGTGATTAAAAACGCCAGTGAGCCAGAGTGGTCTGGGTGCTCGGCAATAAAACGTTCAACGGCCACAACCATGGCGGCCAGTGAGCCTTTCATGTCGGCGGCGCCACGTCCATGGAGATGATCATCAATCACCGTCGCTTCAAACGGCGGTGTGTGCCATTGTTCGTGCGGCCCTGAGGGAACCACATCGGTGTGGCCGGCAAAAGCAAACAGAGGGCCTTCCGTTCCCCGTCTGGCCCACAGATTGGTGGTATCTTCAAACACCATGGTCTCAATGGTGAAGCCCAAGGCTTCTAATCGCGCAATCATTTGATCTTGGCAGCCGGCATCTTCCGGCGTGACCGATTCTCGGTTTATCAGATCTTTCGCTAAAGCCAGCGTGGCAGAGTCAGTCATCAGGGTTTCCTTACAACAAAAATGAATCGGCTATCACATTACGCGAAAATATCAGCGTATTGATTCTCTTTGAAGCCGAGATAATAGCTACCTTTGTGTACGAGCAATGGGCGCTTAATGATCGCTGGATTATCAAGCATGATCGCGATCGCGCGGGTTTGATCTAAATTGGCTTTTTGCTCATCACTCAATTGGCGGTAGGTGGTGCCACGTTTGTTGACTAGCGCTTCCCAGCCGAGTGCTGAGACAAACGTCTGCAGCATTTGTGCGTCTAGGCCATCTTTTCGATAGTCGTGATATTGATAGTCGATACCTTGGTTATCCAACCACTTTAGGGCTTTTTTTAGGGTGTCGCAGTTTTTGATCCCAAATACAGTTGTCATGGTCTTATCGTGCTTGTTGGCAAAGGTTTAAGAGTGACACTGCTGGTTAATGAACGCAACACCTAGCGCGGCAGGCATGTGCGTCATTTGATGGCCCAAGAATGTGTGAAATGCGTAGGTAAATGCGCCTGCAGCACGTCGATTTGATGGCGTTTTGATCAAACGCAAAGCCTCTTAGTAGGCACCATGAATAATGGGATCATTCGTAATTGTTGGAGGTTCATATGGAACTCAACCCGGTATTTGCTCGGCGCTTGTATCTCGCCGCACTGGTAGAAGAGATGGAGCGCCCAAACGTGCCGCGTTTGATTGAGGCAACAGGCTGGCCACGCCGCACGATCCAGGATGTGCTCAAATCGTTGTCAGGGCTAGGCATTGATATGACATTTATCCAAGATGGCAAGCGCCATAACGATGGTTATTACCAGCTAAAAGACTGGGGCCCGTTTCGTCGCGATTGGGTCGAGGATAAAAAGCGAGATATTCGCTCTTATATCAACTAATACGCACCAGAGGGTGTGACTAATTTCGCCTCAATGAGTGTACGGCGAATAGCATCTGCACGCCGACGGTTTGCGCCAAAGTCGTAATAGCCGACACGAGAGGCAGAGCGAAGCGCAATCTGGTCTCCGTTGAGTGAGACTTCAACATCATCGACAAAGCGCAACACCCGGGTGGTGAAGCGTAAGTGTGCGTAGTTGTCTTGGGCTGAAACGAGTTCTGCATGGGGCATTGAGGCAATTTTCTCGACAATGTTAGCCAAGGCAACATCGGTGTTAGCCAGCCGCAAAGGCGCTAACTGAAACGTCGCGCGCGTGTCTTCTGTTGAAACACAATTAGGGCTGTCACCACAGGCAGTGACAGGCGGTTGTTTTGCCATGGGGCCTCCTTTTGAGCAGCCGAACAGCGTAAAAACGACAATGAGGCCGAGCAGATTTTTTCCCATTATGCCCCCACGAGTGCGTAACCAATAAATCCTATCCAGCTTACGACGAGTAAAAGCCAAGGTAAATGGCGGTAGCCTTTATCCTGTGGGGGTGGTTGAGAGGAAGACGCAGGCTCGCGAGGTTGTTCGTCGGTCGGTGTCGCCTTTTGCTGTTTCTTTCGTGCTTTATCCTGTGCTCGCGCCTTTGCCTTTTGTTCTTTTTTGTACTGCGCAATCCCTTTCTCAATCCCCTGAGCGATCAGTTTTGTCTGAGCCTTGGTTTGTCCGGGCTTTTGCGTGGCTTTGGCAACGCGCATGGCGTCTTGTTGCGTCTCTGGCGAAATCGTTGCTTTTGCTTTGGCCATGAAGGCTCCATATAACGCTAAATAAATGGCTCGCCCCTAGGATAACAAATTTTGCTTTTGCGCTTGCAGTTTTTATCGCATGTCGCCATGGTAAATGCGTGACTTCTCAATCAAAAATCTTATGGACACGTTTCATCATTTCGACGACAAAGGGTACATCAAAGCGCCCCAGATCGCCGTGTTGTGCCTACTACTGTTAAGTCGTGCATGGTGGCTACTGGCGATGGCTGGAGTGAGCCGAGAGCAGGGCAGCGAGCTGCTCGCGCTGGTTTATCCTGACACGTCTGCGTTTTATCTCAGCTTAGTGATTGGTTTAGTGCCGCTTGCGCTATTACTGTTGGTGGGAAACTGCGACAAGGCTCCTGAATGGTTAACACAGCATTGGCACTTGGGTTATTGGTGGGTATGGCTGTTGTGGACGTGGGAAGCCTATCAAGTGGCGCATACGCTCACGATGACGGGGGGACGGTTTGATTGGTTGCTTGCCTTGCATGGGCTTTGGTTAGTGTGGGCGAGTCTTTATTGGCTGAGAAGCCGGCGAGTGAAGCGCTTTTTTTACCAGTTCACATAAACAGGACAAGCATCGGGCATAAAAAAACGCAGCACGAGGCTGCGTTTTTCTTCACTAAGAAATCTGAATTACTTAGTGACGCGCAATACAGAGGTTTCGCCCACAGTGACGGCACCAGAGAGCTTAGTTAGCTCTTTGATTTCGTCCATGTTAGAGATAACCACTGGTGTCAGTGTTGATTTGGCTTTCTCTTCGAGCATGCCTAAATCAAATTCGATCACGGTGTCACCGGCTTTCACCGTTTGACCTTCTTCCGCAATGCGTTTGAAACCTTCGCCTTTTAGCTCGACGGTGTCGATACCAAAGTGTACGAACAGCTCAACGCCGTCATCTGACTCAATTGAAAAAGCGTGGTTGGTTTCGAAAATCTTACCGATAGTGCCGTTAACTGGCGCAACCATCTTGTCGCCTGATGGTTTAATCGCAACACCATCACCGACGATTTTCTCAGCAAACACAACGTCAGGTACGTCTTCGATGTTGACGATCTCACCCGACAATGGGGCGATAATTTCAATGGCACTTGCGTCGTTGCCGTCTTCAGACACCAACTTCTTCAGTTTGTCGAACAGACCCATAGTGTTGCTCCTAAGCAGTGATTCTTTGCTGATTGTATATTAGCAAGCGGTTTTTTCCGCAATAAATTTTTCGACATAGGCCTCGATTTCTGCCGCAGTTGGCAAAGTGAGTGCTTTGTCGGCCATCGCTTTCACATCAGCAAAGTTGGCATTACGGATAATCTTCTTGATGCGAGGGATAGAGATGGCACTCATACTAAACTCATCCAAACCCATTCCCATCAATAGTAACGTTGCTTTCTCGTCACCTGCAAGCTCTCCGCACATCCCGGTCCATTTACCTTCCGCATGTGAGGCATCAATCACTTGCTTGATAACCGTCAATACAGCAGGAGACAGTGGGTTATACAGATGCGAAATCAGCTCATTACCACGATCGACCGCCAAGGTATACTGAGTCAAATCGTTGGTGCCAATGCTGAAGAATTCCACTTCTTTCGCGAGGTGGTGAGCGATCGCAGCCGCGGCTGGCGTCTCAACCATCACACCGATTTCCAGATCGGCGTCGAAGTCGTGACCTTCTTGGCGCAGTTCTGCTTTGTAGGTCTCGATCGCTTCTTTAAGCTCTCGGATTTCTTCCACAGAAATGATCATCGGGAACATCACACGGATTTTACCGTGCGCCGAAGCACGAAGAATAGCACGAAGCTGATCGCGAAGAATTTCGCGACGATCGAGGCTAATACGAACTGCACGCCAACCCAAGAATGGGTTCATTTCTTCCGGCAAGTTCATATAAGGCAGATCTTTGTCACCGCCGATATCCATGGTGCGGATGATCACAGGATGGCCATCAATCGCTTTCGCTACCGCTTTGTAAGCTTGGTATTGCTCTTCTTCAGTCGGAAGCGCGTCGCGGTCCATAAACAGGAACTCGGTGCGATAAAGCCCCACACCTTCACCGCCGTTACGGTTTACGCCGTCACAGTCTTTGACCGTGCCTACGTTACCGCACACTTCGACTTGGTGACCGTCAAGCGTGATGGCTGGCAGATCTTTAAGCTTAGCCAGTTCCGCTTTCTCGGCGATGTGTTGGTCACGAATCACTTTGAATTTGCTGAGTTCTTCGTCTGAAGGGTTGACAACGATTTGGTTGTTAATCGCATCAAGCACCAGCATGTCGCCGTTTTGTATTTTGTTGGTCGCATCATTGGTGCCTACAATCGCTGGCAACTCAAGCGAGCGTGCCATGATTGAGGAGTGTGAAGTGCGACCACCAATGTCGGTGATGAAACCAAGCACATAATTCAGGTCAACCTGTGCTGTTTCTGAAGGCGTCAGGTCGTTTGCAACCAGGATCACTTCTTCGTTGATAGCGCTCAACGACACCATATTGATGCCAAGTGCGTTTTTGACGAAGCGTGAACCGATGTCACGGATATCCGCGGCACGCTCTTTCAGATAATCGTCGTCGAGTGACTCAAGCGTGACCGCTTGTTCTTCGATAACGCTATAGATAGCGTGATCGGCGGTCGCTAGGTTTGACTTGATGAAGCTGACGATCTCTTCTTCGAGTTCTTCATCTTCAAGTAGCATGATATGACCTTCGAAGATAGCTTCTTTCTCTTCGCCGAAGGTCTCCCTTGCTTTGTCCTTGATCGCTTCGAGTTGCGTCTTAGACTGTTCGCGAGCATCCAATACGCGCTGAATTTCTTGATCGATTTGAGACGCAGCAATCTTATCTTTATTGATAACAACGTCTTCTTCTTGCAGCAGCAGTGCTTTACCAAAAGCAATACCAGGTGATGCCAGGATGCCTGAAATCATAGCTTTACCTTACGTTTATCCAACTTAAAACCGATAGAAAAAGAGCCGGATTACTCCAGCTCGTCCATCAGTTTTACTAGGTGATCAACGGCTTGTTGTGCTTGCGCACCTTCAGCAGAAATAGTCACCATAGTGCCTTTGGTCAAGCCAAGGGTTTGAAGTTTAAATAGGCTTTTTGCGCTCGCGCTCTTACCGTTAGATTCAACAGTGATGTCAGCGTCGTAGCTTTTCGCTTCTTTAACGAACTGCGCCGCTGGACGAGTGTGTAGGCCGTTTTCTGCAGTAATCTCAACTTGCTTCTGATACATGATTCACCCCGTTTCTGTATTTTTTTAAATCTATGTATTAAATATAAGGTTAGCTTAACCGCTAACGGGCGACTTCGCTATCCGTTGACGCTAACCTAACCAAGAAATCGACCTGATAGCTTAATCCATGTCAATTTCGTGTCATCTTTTTGCCATTTTTGACCTTCCACTCATTAGGCGCGAGGGCTTTTATTTTGATGCGGAAAATAAAAAGGCAGACGTGTTTTACTAAAGCTTAATATAAAAATCAAACAAAAAAGGCCCAATTTGGGCCTTTGCGAATAGGGGGTTGTAAAGGCTTGTTGGCTAACCTGCTGTTACTGCTCAGTTTCCAGCTCGGTGAACATGCCAGCAAACAGTGGCGAGCTGAGATAACGCTCTGCTGCACTTGGCAAAATTGTGACGATCTTCTTATTTGCAAACTCGGGAAGCTCGGCAATTTTGTTAGCCGCAACCACCGCGGCACCTGAAGAAATCCCACCTAGGATGCCTTCTTCTTCCATCAGGCGGCGAGCCATGGCAATGGCTTCGTCTGAGCTGACAGACACCACTTGGTCAACAAGCGTGACATCCAAGTTTTTCGGCACAAAGCCAGCGCCAATACCTTGAATTTTGTGAGGGGCAGGTTGCACGTCTTGTCCCGCGATGGTTTGCGCAATCACTGGCGACTCGGCAGGCTCGACGGCGACTGTGGTAATGGCTTTGCCTTGGGTGTTTTTAATGTAGCGGCTGACACCGGTTAGGGTGCCACCAGTGCCAACACCGGATACAAACACATCGATTTCGCCGTCAGTGTCTTCCCAGATTTCAGGCCCAGTGGTCTTTTCATGGATTTCAGGGTTGGCGGGGTTGTCGAACTGTTGCAGCATCAGATATTTACCTGGCTCTGCTGCCATGATTTCTTCCGCTTTGGCAATCGCGCCTTTCATGCCTTTTGGTGCTTCGGTCAGCACCAGCTTCGCGCCCATGGCTTTGAGCAGTTTACGGCGCTCAAGGCTCATTGACTCCGGCATGGTTAGGGTCAGCTTATAACCACGTGCTGCCGCGACATAGGCAAGCGCGATACCCGTGTTACCACTGGTCGGCTCAATCAACTCGATACCGGGTTTGAGGGTGCCTTTTTTCTCTGCATCCCAGATCATATTGGCACCGATACGGCACTTGACGCTAAAGCTTGGGTTGCGTGCTTCAACTTTGGCCAGCACGTTTGGCTTCGCCACGCGGTTTAGGCGAACTAGCGGTGTGTTTCCGATGGTTTGTGTATTGTCTTCGTAAATCTTGCCCATTGTATCGTTCCTTCATGACACCGATTTTAATCACCCTCCAAGCATATCTCTGCTGCTTGGTTTTGAAAGGATCGGTTGGTTATATCTTATTGTGACATTAACCAATAACTGATTGGTTAAACGAAAAAAGCCCACATTATGGATGTGAGCTTTCGCGTAGACGATCACAGATTAATTGCGCCCCAATGAGGATTTGTGTTTATCCACCCACATAGCGGTTGCGCCGCATACTGCCGCAGGCATCACCAGTAGGTTGAGAAAAGGAGTCATGGTAAACAGCATGACTATTGCGCCAAAGCTAAGCGATGCGCCCCGTTGTTGGTTTAAGGTCTGGCGCATGGCGGGAAACGACACCTTGTGATTATCGAACGGATAATCACAGTATTGAATCGCCATCATCCACGCGCTAAACAAAAACCAGATAACTGGCCCCACGGTTTGTCCGACCGCGGGTATCCATAGCAGCAGTAAAAAGCCTAATGCTCTGGGGATGTAGTAGGCGAGTTTTTGCCACTCTCGTTTCATCACCCGCGGGATATCTTTAATGATACCAGCCAAGCCATCATCCGGTGCCCGTGTGCCTGACAGCTTTGCCTCCACATGCTCGGCCAGCAAGCCATTAAAGGGCGCGGCTATCCAGTTTGCCAGTGTGCTGAAAACGTAGGAGAACACGACCAAGATAGCAATCACCACTAAAGGCCAAATCAAAAAAGAGAGCCAGGACAACCACTCAGGTAGACTGGCCATCCAATGATCGATCCAGTCACCCACCTGCGAAAGCAAATAGATGAACGCGCCACCCAGCAGCAACACATTGATCAAAATAGGAATGATCACAAACCGGCGTAAGCCGGGTGCCATCATCAGAGAAAAGCCTTGGAACAGATAACCAGCACCACTTTGGGGGCGAGGGCGAGCATAATTCGCCATGATATCTCCTTGAGAACAATGTCGGTCACAACAAGCCGCATACATACGGTCGATACAAAAATAACGGTGTGCGCTATATTACGGGGGGAATCATTGCGATGACAACGACCCAATAATGGGAAAGTTTAACGATTTGTGTGTCTTGATTCGTTAAATTCTCCCCAACTTTTGATACAGTTAACTAAGTTGACCATTAACGCATTGCGTCAGCCAACGGGCCCCGCTTATGATCACACTAACCTTTGCAACCTGGTTGGCGTTGTGACATAAGTGAATCAAAACGCTGAACATAGATAGATTTGAGAATCGATGATGCAGGAATTGCGCCTTGTACTGATTGTGTTGGGGGCACTAGCAATCGCAGCTTTGCTTTTGCATGGCCTCTGGACAAACAAGAAAGAAAAGACGACCAAGTTTGGTGAAAAGCCGTTGGGAAAGCTGGATGACGACAGTGACGATCAAAAGTTTGACCAAGATGGTATTGGCGCCGTCAGAGTCGTCAGTCGCGCTAAAAGCGAAAGCGACAAACCTGTGCGCCAAGAGCCAGCGATGAACTTTGGGGAGAAACCTGACGTCGACCCCTTGTTCGCTGGGCAACCTGGCCCCCAGTCTGAACCTGAACAACCCCTGTATCCTTCAATGTCCGCCACTGACGATGAGCCTTCGTTTTCAGCCGCCACCCCGCAAGCGGCAAATCACGATAATGAAGAACCAGAGATGCCGCAGGCACACGCGACCATGGCTGATGATGAGCCATTAGAGCCAGCGCAAAGCGCGCGCCAAGGTGATACAGAGACGGTTGAGCAGGGCGAGTCGCAACACAGTGATGAATCGCCACAGGCGGATGAAGCCGCGGATGAGACAGAAGTGCTGGTTTTGCATGTGCATGCGAACAATAGTGACGTATTCACTGGCCTTGAACTGATCCCGATCCTTGAGCAATACGGTCTCCGTTTTGGTGATATGGGTATTTATCATCGTCACTCTGATCTGTCGGGGAGTGGAAAAGTCTTATTCAGTGTGGCCAATATGGTCAAACCCGGTACCTTCGATGTAAGCCATAGCGAAAGCTTTGAAACGCCGGGTATTAGCTTTTTCATGACCCTGCCGTGTTACGGTGAGCCAGAGCAAAACTTTAAGCTTATGCTGCAAACGGCCCAGCAAATTGCGGACGAGTTGGGCGGATTAGTGCTGGATGATTCACGCACCATGATGACCCCGTCACGATTGGATGAATATCGCGAGCGCGTCAAAGCCTTTATGGCCAAATAGCCTGCGCTAACGCGACCACGGTTTAAGCATACAGCGGGACATGGCTCCCGCTGTCTGTGATTTATCGATATACTTGCCCGCAACCGACTCCGCTCAGACGACGAATCAAACATGGCTTACAGCAAACAACAACTCGATGATTTAAAGCACCAGCTTAACTATCACGCCTACCGGTACTACGTCGAAGACAGCCCAGAGCTGCCCGATGCCGAATACGACCGCCTGATGCAAGACTTATTGGCCATTGAGGCGGCACACCCAGAATGGGTAACCAGCGACTCACCGAGCCAGCGAGTCGGTGGCGCACCGCTTAGTGCGTTTGAGACGGTCACCCACGAGTTGGCGATGTTATCTTTGGGGAATGCCTTCAGTGATGACGATCTGGCTGACTTTGAGCGCCGTGTTAAAGATAGACTTGGTGATGGCGAGCCGGTCACCTACACCTGTGAGCCCAAGCTCGATGGCTTAGCGGTGAGCCTGATTTACGAAAATGGTGAGCTGGTTCAAGCTGCGACGCGGGGAGATGGCACCACCGGCGAGAACATCACCCACAACGTCAAAACCATTCGCAACGTCCCCCTTACCTTACAGAAAGGGGATTGGCCAACGCGGCTGGAGGTGCGTGGTGAGGTCTTCATGCCGAAAGCGGGCTTCGAGGCACTTAACGAGGCCGCGCTTAAAAAAGGCGATAAAACTTTTGCCAACCCGCGCAATGCGGCGGCAGGCAGCCTGCGTCAACTGGACCCCAAAATCGCCGCTAACCGACCATTGAGTTTCTATGCCTATGCGGTGGGCGTGATGTCGACTCCCTTCGGCCAAGGGCAAAGTGAGCGCTTACAGAAGCTCAAACAGTGGGGCCTAGCGCTCAGCCCAGAAGTGAAACGGGTGGAAGGGCTAGACGGCGTGAAAGCCTACTACCAAGACATTATGGCGCGCCGTGATGCACTGCCCTACGAAATCGACGGGGTGGTGATCAAGGTTGATAGTATTGCCAGCCAAGAACGGTTAGGGTTTGTGGCGCGCGCGCCGCGTTGGGCGATAGCTTACAAATTCCCGGCGCAAGAAGAAATCACCACTGTCAACGATGTGGAGTTCCAAGTGGGCCGCACTGGGGCCATTACGCCAGTTGCCAAGCTTGAGCCTGTGTTCGTGGGCGGCGTCACGGTCAGTAATGCCACCTTGCACAACGGTGATGAAATCGAACGGTTAGGCGTTCATATTGGTGATACTGTGGTGATCCGCCGTGCCGGTGACGTCATCCCTCAGGTTGTTGGCGTGGTGGAAAGCCGGCGTCCTGAGCAGGCACAACCAATAGTGTTTCCCGATGCGTGTCCGGTCTGTGACTCAGCGGTGACCCGTATCGAGGGGGAAGCGGTCGCACGCTGCACCGGCGGATTAATTTGTCTGGCACAGCGCAAAGAAGCGATTAAACACTTTGCGTCTCGTAAGGCCATGGATATTGATGGCTTGGGCGATAAAATCGTCGAGCAGTTAATCGAAAAAGAACTGATTGAGACGCCAGCCGATCTCTTTACCTTGACACCGGGTCGTGTGACGCAGCTCGACAGAATGGGGCCAAAGTCAGCGCAAAACTTGGTTGATGCACTGGAAAAAGCCAAAGCCACCACCTTGCCACGCTTTATTTATGCCCTGGGCATTCGTGAAGTGGGCGAAGCGACCGCGCAAAATCTCGCTTTGCACTTTCATACCCTCGACGCGTTGCGCGCGGCCGACGAAGAGGCACTCATTAACGTGCCGGACGTGGGTGCGATTGTCGCAGGCCACATCGTTCGCTTCTTTGCCGAGCCGCACAACCAGAGTGTGCTAGAAGCCCTACTGGCAACTGGGATCCACTGGCCCGAAATCAGCGCGCCGTCAGAGCCAGATGCGCAACCGTTAGCCGGTAAAACCATTGTCCTGACGGGCACCTTATCGCAAATGTCTCGCAGTGATGCCAAAGCGGCGTTACAGGCGTTGGGCGCGAAAGTGACGGGCAGTGTCTCGGCAAAAACCGACATGTTAGTGGCGGGGGAGGCCGCAGGCTCCAAACTCACCAAAGCGCAAGATCTGGGCGTCACTGTACTCGATGAAGATCAAATGATTGCCATGCTTAATCAGTAACTTTATCCATCACGCTGTGTGCGAGCGACTCGAGCGAATCATCGCGCACAGGTGCAATAGTTTACATGGCCATGTTCCGTGTCTGAGCATGGCCGGATTGTGGAATTTACCTGTACTGGTAAACTAACCGTTACATATTATTCTCAGCACTGGGATAGGGATCCTAATGACGATTAAAACCCGCTTTGCCCCCAGCCCAACCGGCTTTTTGCATGTTGGTGGCGCGCGTACCGCACTTTACTCTTGGCTAGCAGCACGCAGCCAAGGTGGTCAATTTGTGTTGCGTATTGAAGATACAGATATCGAACGTTCAACCCAAGAAGCCATTGATGCCATTTTAGAAGGCATGAAATGGCTGGGCCTTGATTGGGATGAAGGGCCGTACTACCAAACGAAACGCTTTGATCGCTATAACGAGCTTGTTGATCAGCTGTTGGCAGAAGACAAAGCCTACAAGTGTTATGCCCCCAAAGAGCTGCTAGAAGAAATTCGTGAAGAGCAAAAAGCGAATGGCTTGAAAGCACGCTACGATGCCAATCATCCTAAAGTGATGGCGGCCAACAGCCAAGCAAACGCTGACGACCCACACGTCATTCGTTTCCGTAACCCCAAAGACGGCAAGGTGGTGTTTGATGATAAGATCCGCGGTCGGATTGAAATTGCGAACAGCGAGCTTGATGACTTGATCATCCGCCGTACCGACGGCAGCCCAACCTACAACTTCTGTGTGGTGGTTGATGATTGGGATATGGGGATCACCCAAGTGGTGCGTGGCGAAGACCACATTAACAACACCCCGCGTCAGATTAATATTTATGAAGCGCTGGGCGCGCCTGTCCCTGAGTTTGCCCATTGCTCGATGATCCTCGGCGACGATGGTGCCAAGCTGTCTAAACGTCATGGTGCAGTGAGCGTCATGCAATACCGCGATCAAGGTTTCTTGCCACAAGCACTGCGTAACTATTTAGTGCGTCTGGGATGGTCTCACGGCGACCAAGAAATCTTCTCGATGGAGGAGATGATTGATTTCTTCTCCCTAGAAGCGATCAGTAAGTCAGCCTCTGCCTTTAATACGGAAAAATTGCGTTGGCTGAACAACCATTACATCAAAAATGGTGATCCGGCTGAGGTCGCGTCACACTTGCAGTGGCACCTGGATCAACAAGGTATTGATGCGTCCACAGGGCCGGCTCTGACTGACGTGATCCAGCTGGTGGGTGAGCGTTGTGACACCTTGGTGGAACTGGCCGAGCAAAGCCGTTACTTCTATCAAGACTTTGATGAGATTGAGGCAACCGCCGCCAAGAAGCACCTGCGTCCAGTCGCGCTTGAGCCATTGCAAGTAGCCAAAGGCAAGATTGAAGCGTTGGATGAGTGGACAGTGGATGCCCTAAAAGCCGTGATCGCGGATACCTGTGCCGATCTCGATGTTGGTATGGGTAAAGTCGGTATGCCATTGCGTGTTGCAGTCACTGGTGGTGGTCAATCACCCTCAGTGGATGCGGTGATGCACCTGATTGGTAAAGACCGCGTATTGGCGCGTATCGAACAAGCCATCAAAGTGGTTGAAGCTCGAGCCGCACAAAGTTAAAAAAGTTGCCAAACCGCGGCACAATCAAAAAAGGGCGCTGCGGCGCCCTTTTTAAGTGTGTCATCGCCTGTCTTAATGCGACTCTTCTTCCATCTGCGCGCTATCAACGATGTGGTTCTCGCCCATTTGACGAGGCAGCACCCAGTTAAGCACGATGGCGACCAAGCCACACAAGCTGATGCCTTGTAAGCTGAAATCGCCAATGCCAAAGGCCATCCCGCCAATCCCAAAGACCAAGGTGACCCCGACAATCGCGAGGTTGCGCGAGTCGTGAAGATCTACTTGATTGCGAATCAAAGTATTCAGACCCACGGTAGCGATAGAGCCAAACAGTAGGATCATAATGCCGCCCATCACCGGCAAAGGAATGGTCAGTAGTAGGGCTCCCAGTTTACCCACAAACGCCAGCACAATGGCGGTGAACGCCGCGTAGGTCATTATTTTAGGGTTAAATGCTTTGGTGAGCATCACTGCGCCGGTGACTTCACTGTAAGTGGTATTGGGCGGAGCACCAAACATGGATGCAGCGATCGTCGCCGCGCCGTCACCTGCCATGGTGCGGTGCAAACCGGGCTTTTTCAGGTAGTCTTTACGGGTGACATTGGAAATTGCCAGCATATCGCCCACATGCTCCACCGCGGGCGCAATGGCCACGGGGATCATAAATAAAATGGCGTTGATGTTAAATTCTGGCAAGGTAAAGGCAGGCATCATCAACCAGCTGGCATTGGCTACTTGGGTAAAGTCGACAATGCCCATCACCAGGCTGGCCACATAGCCAACCGCAATACCGGCCATAATGGGGACCAATTTGAAAAAGCCCTTGGCAAAGACACTGACCGCAATGGTGGTCAGTAATGAAAGCAGGGAAATCCAGATAGCGATATCACCGGCGATGAGTTGCTCACTGCCGTCGCCACTCTTACCCAGCGCCATATTGACGGCGGTGGGCGCGAGGCCAAGTCCAATCACCATAATCACAGGGCCTACCACCACGGGAGGAAGCAATTTGTGAATAATGTCTACGCCTTTCACGCGAATAATGCCTCCCATAATGAGGTAGATAACCCCGGCGGCCATTAGTCCACCCATGGTGGCGGGAATACCGAAATTGTTCACGCCGTACAGAATGGGAGCAATAAAGGCAAAAGAAGAGGCGAGAAAAATAGGAACAGAGCGGCGGGTAATAACTTGAAAGATTAGGGTGCCTATTCCGGCACCAAAAAGTGCGACGTTAGGGTCAAGCCCGGTTAAAAGCGGCACCAACACCAAGGCTCCAAATGCGACGAACAGCATTTGTGCCCCTTGTAAAACTTGCATCATGATCTCACCTCCAAAAAAAATCGCGCAATGCTAGCACAAAGCGTTTCTGTGATTCCTGTCATGTTTTTAAATGTGAGACCGATAGCAAATAAATGATGTAACGGATTTCATTGATCGAACGGAATCGTGAAATAGACCGTTTTACAGTGGCACCTATCACTATATCGCGTTTGCTCTATCTTTTTTACAAATGAGGATTGCTGAACCTAGAGCTGTCAGCTTATGATCGCTGGACTCCCATTTATCCATGTGGAAAGACTATGAATCGATTTGTGTTGGCCTTCATTGCCTGTTTATGGTTGCCTAGCGCGCTGGCAAACGACCTTTATCACGCCAGCATTCCGCTTGATAATGGCGCGCAAACCTCCCAACAAGCGGCAAAAAAACAAGGGTTAAGTGCCGTTCTGACTAAGGTGTCCGGTCAGCGGAACTTGTCTGACAACCCAGCGGTTAAACAAGCGCTGCAAGAGGTAGATAGCCTAATCACCCAGCTCGGTTATGGTGAACATGAGCAAGGGGCGGATGGCGCGACGCAGCGCACGTTAGAAGTTGGGTTTGATAGCCAGCAGGTGCGCGAAATATTGCGTCAAGCGGGGCTCCCTTTGTGGGGAAGTCCGCGCCCGTCGGTGCTGGTGTGGCTGGTGGATGACCGCGGCCTTGAGCGGCAAATTATTTGGGAGCAAAGTGAGCGCCCAGTGATAGATGAGCTGCGCCAAGCGGCGGCATTACGTGGGTTGCCTGTGCTTATTCCTGTGGGCGATTTTGATGACCTGATGGCGATTTCGAGCAGTGATTTGTGGGGCGGGTTTATTCAGCCTGTTGAACAGGCCAGTGAGCGTTACCAACCAGACGGTATCGTGATTGCCAAACTGACCGACCAGGGGATTCGCTGGCAGCTTTTTCCTGAAGCAAACCAAATGCAAACCAATCAAACGCGCGGCCAGGCAAGCGATGCCAGCGCAATGATTCATTCATTGGCCGACTATTACGCGCAGCAAACCGGCGTCATCCTGGATCAAGACGAAGACAGTGCGTCTGTGGTTATTGCGGTTGGCGGCATAGAGAGCGGCGATGATTATGTCGCACTCGAGAAAACACTGGCAAACTTGAATGCGGTACAAAGTGTACATTTACGCAAGCTTAATGATGACACCCTGGTATTCGATGCGCAGTTGGCCGCGTCACAGCAAGCTCTGATTAAAGAGCTAACCGCCAACCGAGAAGTGCGGTTAATGACCATGCAGGAGCAAGAGGCTTATACGGCAAGCAAATCGCCAATCGCCAGCGAGGCGGCAAATACCGAGCCGGCTGTTGAGCTGGAACAAGGTGATCAGGCGCTCGAACAGGGGGAGAGCGATAGCACACAAACGCTTGTTCCCGAGCCACAACCGTCGGCGGAAAAGCGTCTGTGGTTTGTTTGGCAGCCGTAACGATGTACTGGCAACGCCAAGCTAAAAAGGCTAGCCAACACGGCTAGCCTTTTTGATGCGCAGATAAGGCGTTTTACGCTCTGTACGCGTCAGTGACTACCAGTTAGTAGGAGTAAATTGTTGACCGGCGAGGGCGGCTTCTACCATCAGTCCTCCCTTTGCATGGGTAAAGACAGTCAGCCCATTGACGTAATAGGCTTTCGACTGACGGTTACTGGCGGAGGCTGAGGTGCCAGAGGTACCGGTTTGCGCCGATGCCCCTTCGGTCAATGCGGTGGCAGACGCTTGCGCGCCGAGCTCCACTTGCCCTTGCATAAAGCGGTCATACGCTGTTTTGTCTTTAAAGAAAACAATTTCACTGAACGCTTGGCCACCAAAGGTCAGCCCGACCGATACCTGTTTGAGCGCCGCGGCACTGACCGGCGCATCTTGACGATAAACGACGCCCTTACCATAGGCACCACCTACCCAAAAACCCCCTTTGCCGACAGAAGGAAAGACGGCATAGCCGTAGGCGTTATCAAAAAAAGGTTGGGTTTGTGGGTACTGCTTAAATTGTTCGCGTGCGAGGTTGGCTTGACGCACCTGGTCTTGCTGCGAGCTGGTCGCGCAACCGGTCAATGCCGTCAGTGCGACAATGACCAATGCAAACCAGCGATGAGAACGACGTAACATGGTTATCTCCTTATGGCGTTAATCTAAATGACCAAAAGCACAATCAGGTTACGTCAGTCTCTTGCTGGCAATGTCAGAGGTTTGTTGAGATTTTACTTGGTTTACGGGTATCGCGACGCCAAACTATTACGCCCAAACAGCCACTGATCATGACCCAAAGCCACAGCGGCGTATTGCCCCATTGGCGGTAAGGCGTGATGCCTTCCGTCCCGGTTATCTGCGTGGTCAGCACCTGGGTTTCAAACTGAGGCAGCGTCGCTTCAAGCTTGCCGTGCTCATCCACCAAGGCCGTGACACCGTTGTTGGTGGCCCGTATTACTGGTAGGCCAAATTCAAGTGCGCGCATTCGCGCAATTTCAAGGTGTTGCCAAGGGCCAATTGAGCGACCAAACCACGCATCATTCGACAGGGTAATAATTGCGTCGCTGTCCGCGTTCAAGTTGTCGCGGATTTGCGCGGGAAAAGCTATTTCATAGCAAAGCGCGGTAATGTAGTCCCAGCCGTTGGCGGGCAGGGCGGGCTGAACCGGCTCGCCCGGTGAAAATGATGACATTGGCAGGTTAAACAGCGGCGCGAGCGGGCGTAATAGCGCCTCAAAGGGAACAAACTCGCCAAACGGTAGCAAATGATGCTTGCTGTATTGGGTGGGAGCCGGATAGCGATACGCTGGCGTGCCTGCGCCCAGTGCCAGTACATTGTTAAAGTACGCGCCCTGTTCATTTTGGTCGAGCGCGCCAGTGATCACCGTGGTTTGATTATGCTTGGCGGCTTGATCAAGCTGGGAGAAAAAACGGGGCAGTTCGCGCTCTAGAGCGGGAACGGCAGCCTCTGGCCAAATAATGACATCACTGTCCCAATGCTGGCGGGTTAAATCCAAGTATTTCATCAGCGTCGGCCAGCGTTGATCAGAACGCCATTTCAGCGCTTGCGGCACATTGCCTTGAATTAACGAAATTTGCTGTTGTTGATCGGTTTTTGTTACCCAGTTAATGCTGCCGAGGCCATAGCTGACCGCGACCAGCGCTAGCCCCGCGGCAACCGCACCATAACGTGCTTGTCCTTGCCAGTGACCCCAGCGAGGCGTGATGAGTGCGAGCAGGCCAGCCAGTACGACCAAGACGAGTGTGATCCCCTGTACCCCGAGCACAGGGGCAATGCCAGCCAGCGGGCTGTCGATTTGGCTGTTGCCAGGCCAAAGCCAAGGAAAGCCGGTAAACACCCAGCCTCGAAGCCAATCAATCACCAGCCATAAGGCAGGGGCGAGGATTAACCACTTGATACCGGGCTGACGAATGGGCAGTTTGTTGACCAATGCCCCGAATAATGCCGGGTAGAGGGAGAGATAAGCAATCAGCAGTGCCATCAACGACAAGCCGGCGATGGCAGGCATGCCACCAAAATGATCGATGCTGACGTAAACCCAGCTAACGCCGGTGGTAAATTGGCCCAGTCCCCAGCAAAATCCCAACCACGCACTGCGCTTGGGTGAGGCGTTTTGTAGCAGGGTGAATAAGCCCCACAAGGCAACCAGCATCAATGGCCAGTACGAGAAGGGAGAAAAAGCGAGGGTGGCGGAGGCACCAAAAGCGGCAGCCAGTAATGACTGCCCGCTTTGGTATAAACGGTTAGGCGTTTTCACTGTTAACTTCGCTACTGTCTGGGATAGTGACTTGTAGCTGAATGATACGACGACTATCGGCGGCCGTCACTTTAAAGTGATAATCACCAATGTCGACTTCTTCACCGCGATCAGGGAGATGGCCAAAGCTGGTCATCACCAGACCACCTATGGTGTCTACCACATCGTCTTGGAATTGAGCGCCGAAATGCTCATTAAAGTCTTCCAGGGTCGTCAGGGCTTTGACCGAGAAGGTATGACGGCTGAGCTGGCGAATTTCCTGCTCGTCTTCGTCGTCGTACTCGTCTTCGATCTCACCGACGATCTCTTCGAGAATGTCTTCAATGGTTACGACCCCTGACACGCCCCCAAACTCGTCAATGACAATCGCCATGTGATAGCGCTCTTCTTGGAATTCTTTGAGCAAACGATCCACGCGTTTACTCTCAGGTACCACCACCACGGGGCGTAACACTTTTTCGATGTCAAAGTCTTCGGCATCTGGGCGCAGGTAGCGCAACAAATCTTTCGCAAGCAAAATGCCTTCAACATGGTCTTTGTCATCGCTGATCACAGGATAACGAGAGTGTTGGGCATCAATAATAATATTAATGATCGCTTCCAATGACTGCGATCGTTCAACGATTACCATCTGCGAACGGGGTATCATGATATCTCTCACACGCATGTCAGAGATTTGCATTACACCTTCCAGCATGTCCCGAGTGTCATGATCGATCAGGGCGTTTTGCTCTGAGTCTCGAAACAAGTCCACCAGTTCTTGTCTGTCTTTTGGGTCAGCTTGGAAAAACTGACCCAGCCGCTCGAAGAAGGTCTTCCTACTCGGACCGTCTGAGTTTTGCGAATTATCGTCGTTCATTCAATTTCATTCAGTTGGTTAACGCTCGATGAAGTCGTTAGCATAAGGGTCACTGACCCCCATAGCGGCGAGAAGCTCTCGCTCCAGCGCCTCCATTTGCTCGGCTTCATCATCCTCAATATGGTCGTAACCCAGTAAGTGTAAGCTACCATGGACAACCATATGTGCCCAATGATCCATCAGTGCTTTGCCTTGTTGTTGTGCTTCTTGTTCAACAACTTGGCGACACACGACCAAATCACCGAGTAAATCAATCTCCACCCCAGGAGGGGCATCAAACGGAAAAGATAACACATTTGTGGGTTTATCTTTGCCGCGATAATCGCGATTAAGGCTTTGGCTCTCGCCCTCATCGACGATGCGTATCGTCACTTCTGCTTGGGGCCGAGCGGTGCGCACGGCCTGTTCAAACCAAGCTTGGAGCTGATCGTCACTGGGCAAGCCTTGTTCGTTCTCACAGGCAATTTGCACATCGACATAGTAGCTCATGACGGATCCTGTGAGTCAGTGGTGGCAGGCTGCGCAGCCACTTGCTGGGCTTCACGCGCTTCTCGACGACGTGCCTCGGCTTCTTTTCGCGCTTTGGCGTCTTCCGCTTCCCACTTATCGTAGGCTTGAACAATGCGGGTGACCACATGGTGGCGGACGACATCATCTGCTTGGAAAAAGTGGAAGCTAATTTCGTTCACGTCCGCGAGTACCTCAATCGCATGGCGCAGGCCTGAGCGCGCATTGCGCGGTAAGTCGACCTGAGTCACGTCACCGGTGATCACTGCCCGTGAATTAAAGCCAATCCGCGTCAAGAACATTTTCATCTGCTCGACCGTGGTGTTCTGGCTCTCATCCAAGATAATAAAGGCATCGTTCAAGGTTCGGCCACGCATATAAGCAAGAGGTGCCACCTCGATCACGTTACGATCGATCAATTTCTCGACCCGTTCAAAGCCGAGCATTTCAAAGAGCGCATCGTAAAGCGGACGCAAGTAGGGGTCGACCTTTTGGCTCAAGTCACCGGGCAAAAAGCCCAGCTTTTCACCGGCTTCAACCGCAGGACGCGTCAGGAGGATACGACGGATCTCTTGACGCTCAAGCGCATCCACCGCTGCCGCGACGGCAAGGTAGGTTTTCCCCGTCCCCGCAGGGCCAATACCAAAGGTGATGTCATGATTGACCATGTTGGCGATGTACTGCGCTTGGTTGGGCGTGCGCGGTTTGATCACCCCTTTTTTGGTCTTGATGTTGATTTCTTTACCGTAAGGAATGCTCGACTCGGTGTTTTGCTCCAACACGCCCGACTCTTTGATCGCCAAATGAATCGCTTCGGGCTCAATGTCTGGCGAGCTACCACGCACAGGGGCGGTGTCGACGTATAAGCGCTTTAAAATATCGACCGCGGCATTGGCTGTATGGGGTTTGCCCATCACAGTAAATGCATTATGGCGGTGGCTAATTTCCACACCCAAGCGACGCTCAAGCTGTTTGATATTATCGTCAAACGGGCCACATAAGTTGGCAAGACGGGTGTTGTCGGCAGGTTCTAGGTTCAGGTCAAGAGAGATGATTTTAGACAAGATTATCCTCGCTTTCGGCGCCCGGTTACCCGGCGCCGTTGAATTGATGAACGCGTTATGGCGTGAAAACACCAACACCAAGCTCGTTTTCGTTGCGCGTCTTCGCCATGATTTCGGTTGGCGAGACGGCGACACGCAAGTCCATATCTTTTTCGGTACGAACCAGCTCGCCGCGCAGCGAGTTTGGCATCACTTCAGTTATTTTGACGTCAACAAATTGGCCAATCAAATCGACAGAGCCCTCAAAGTTGACCACTCGGTTGTTCTCGGTACGACCACGCAACTCCATCAGATTTTTGCGTGATGGGCCTTCAACCAAGATACGTTGTTCGGTATCCAGCATCATGCGCGAATAGCGCATAGCCTGGCTGTTCACTTGTTGTTGCAAGCGGTATAAACGCTCTTTTTTCACTTGCTCCGGGGTATCGTCTGGCATATCGGCAGCCGGCGTGCCTGGACGAGACGAGTAAACAAAGCTAAAGCTCATATCGAAATCGACATCTTTAATCAATTTCATGGTCGCTTCAAAATCTTGCTCGGTTTCCCCCGGGAAGCCCACGATAAAGTCAGAGCTGATGGTGATATCCGGACGCGCCTGACGCAATTTACGGATTTTTGATTTGTACTCAATCGCCGTGTGCGGGCGTTTCATCATGGTCAAAATCCGGTCTGAGCCGCTTTGTACCGGCAGGTGCAAGAAGCTTGCAACCTCAGGGGTATCACGATACACCTCAATAATATCATCGGTAAATTCCACCGGATGGCTGGTGGTGTAACGGATACGGTCAATACCGTCAATGGCCGCGACATAACGCAGCAACTCTGCAAACGTGCATACATCACCGTCATGGGTGTCGCCACGGTAGGCGTTCACGTTTTGTCCCAACAGGTTCACTTCACGCACACCTTGTTCGGCCAGCTGTGCAATTTCGAACAATACGTCATCCAGCGGGCGGCTGACTTCTTCGCCACGGGTGTAAGGCACCACGCAGAACGTACAGTATTTGGAACAGCCTTCCATGATCGAGACAAAGGCGGTCGGCCCTTCTGCACGAGGCTCAGGCAGACGATCGAATTTTTCGATCTCTGGGAAGGTAATGTCCATCACTGGCGCATGATCCGAGCGTGACTGCTTGATCATCTCCGGTAGGCGGTGCAAGGTCTGCGGGCCAAAAATCACATCCACATAAGGCGCACGCTCACGAATATGGTCGCCTTCTTGAGTTGCCACACAGCCACCGACACCGATCACCAGCTCTGGGTTTTTGTCTTTGAGGGTTTTCCAACGCCCGAGTTGATGGAATACCTTTTCTTGTGCCTTTTCTCGAATCGAGCAAGTATTGAGAAGGAGAACGTCTGCGTCTTCTGGTTGTTCGGTCAGCTCATAGCCACCGGCAGAATTGAGCAGATCTGCCATTTTGGATGAGTCATACTCATTCATTTGGCAACCCCAGGTTTTGATCAGCAGTTTCTTAGCCATGTAACTTCACGCTCATTGTTAATCTTATGGACGACATTACCCTTTCAAGCTGTATGGTTTTTAATCAGTCAATCAGCTTGGCAAGCCGCGTATTGTACTGCTTTCCAATATCGCTGACCAGATCACAGGTTCGGAGAAATCATGTCGATCCGGCTAAACGTTTGAGCGGACGCGACAAAGGCCCGCTCGGAAAAGCGAATTTGCCCTCACTTTGATCGGATTGATATCGAATTCTCGTTTACCTTCAGTAGAATGCTTGCATCAACGGCACAAAGAGACGGTCATGAATCAATTTGAAGTTATTATAGTCGGCGGTGGCATGGTTGGCGCAGCGGCGGCACTCGGGCTTGCTCGCCAAGGACGCCAGGTGGCGTTAATTGAGCGCCAGCCCCCTGAGCCTTTTGAACCTTCACAACCAATGGACCTGCGAGTGTCCGCGATTTCCCAGGCATCGGTGAGCCTGCTCAAGGATCTCGGTGCGTGGGCCAGTGTTGAAGCCATGCGTGTTTGCCCCTACCGCCGCCTAGAAACCTGGGAAGCGGAAGACAGCCGAGTATGTTTCAGTGCCGACCAACTCGACTTGCCACAATTAGGATATATGGTCGAGAATCGCTTGATTCAACTCGGCCTGTGGCAGCAGTTTGCTCGTTTTGACAATTTGCAGCTCGTCTCACCGGCCTCGATCACGGGTATGACGCAGGCGGGCGAGCTGCATCAAGTCCAATTAGACAGTGGTGACACTCTGAGTGCCCCTTGGCTTATCGGTGCGGATGGTGCCCACTCCAAAGTGCGAGACTACGCGCAAATCGGCCTTACCAGCTGGGATTATCGCCAGCATTGCATGCTCATCCATGTCGAAACCGCTGCGCCCCAACAAGACATTACCTGGCAGCAGTTTTTCCCCTCCGGACCACGCTCGCTGTTGCCGCTTTGTGGCCACAATGCCTCGCTAGTGTGGTATGACAGCCCAGCGAGAATTCAACAGTTGTGTCAGCTCAATGCTGAACAGCTCAAAGCTGAGATCGTGAGCCATTTCCCACCACAAGTGGGCGACGTCACCCCCATCAACTGGGGCGCGTTTCCACTGACACGCCGTCATGCTCAGCAGTACCATCGTAATGGGGTCGTAGTGATTGGTGATGCCGCCCACACCATTAACCCGCTGGCAGGGCAAGGAGTGAACTTAGGCTTTAAAGACGTCGCTGCACTGCTGGATGCCTGTGCCGATGCGGGCGCACAATGGCAAGCAGAGTCAACGTTAGCGGCATACGAAAAAGCACGCCGCACCGATAACATGATGATGCAAACGGGTATGGATGTGTTTTATACCGCGTTCAGTAACCAAGTGACGCCTTTAAAACTGGCACGTAATGCAGTGTTTAAACTGGCTGAACACAGTGGCCCGGTGAAAACGCAGGTGTTGAAATATGCCTTAGGTCTGTAGAGAGGCCAAGGCGCTAAACGTAAAAAAGCCCACATGATGTGGGCTTTTTAATATGGCTGGGGTACCAGGATTCGAACCTGGGAATGACGAGATCAAAAC
>NZ_PXUD01000022.1:0-9934 GCF_003390965.1 Salinivibrio sp. HTSP | reverse complement strand
GCGAGATGTCTTAATCCCTTTCGTCAGGGCGTGGTCCGTGAGGACCAAGGTACACTTACGCGATCCGGACCCCGCTAAAGTCTTAATCCCTTTCGTCAGGGCGTGGTCCGTGAGGACCAAGAATGGCAAGGAGTGGAAAGAGGTGCCTAACGTCTTAATCCCTTTCGTCAGGGCGTGGTCCGTGAGGACCCCCACCGTAATAGTTTACTGCTTCAACACGCCGGTCTTAATCCCTTTCGTCAGGGCGTGGTCCGTGAGGACGGATTTCCCTATATCGTATTGCGCCAACACCAAAAGTCTTAATCCCTTTCGTCAGGGCGTGGTCCGTGAGGACGTCTAAACGCAACAGCTCAGACTTCAAACACTTAAGTCTTAATCCCTTTCGTCAGGGCGTGGTCCGTGAGGACCTGATTGAAGAAACGGGTTTGGGTAAAGACGTCGGGTCTTAATCCCTTTCGTCAGGGCGTGGTCCGTGAGGACTATTTCTATTTATAACTGATTGTTTTTACCTTTGCAAGTCGCAAAATAAACAGGCGTTTTAAACAGTGGATAACTTTTAAAATCAAGCAATTCCCATGCCGTGTTATTGAACGAACCGAGTTAAGCGGGGATCATCATGGGCAATCACCAGGTCAGTGGGCGGCATCAGATGAAAGCTGCCCGCGGTGGGATTAAACGGAATACACAATAGCTTATCTTCATCACTGTCAAGCAAGTCAATAAGCTCCTGACAAGCCTGTGCTTTTTCCGCTTTATTGAGCGCAAACACAAACACGGACTTTTGTAACGGCCAACCGTTCTGGCTGCAATATTGATAAATACGCCGTAGCCGCTTGGGGTGGCTCACATCGTAGCTGATTAGCCATAGGGGTTTATCCATAAATTACGCCCTCTCCATAGCATAACGACAAAGACGCGCCAACCGACGTAATGCTGGACGCCGCTTTTTTTGCCACGCAAACCACTTGGGGTAAAATTGTTGTTGCCCTTCTCGCGTTAACCGACAACCCGCCGCCGTGGATGAAAAATGCGCGTGCGTGAAGGTACCCGCCAGCCACTGGGTGATCACCCATAATTCGAGTTCCGCACGTGTGAGCTCTTTCACATCTAGCACCAAACTGGCGCGGCGATAGCCAGTTGCATGATGCAAACCGATGGCTAAGTCAAACCCCTCGGCCAGTAACGCCGGCGCTAACGCCTGATCTTCTAGCGTGGCAGTCAGCGATAATAAAGCATTAATCGGATCGTTGGGCGGCTGTCGCTCTCGGCCTTTAAAGCCGTCATGATAAAACGCCACTGCCCATTGGCGCCAATATTGATGGCTTAGCTGTGCCTCTTGCAACATGGGGTGGCCTTGGGTGTGAGTCAAGGCAGGCAGCTGGACACAGCCCAGCTTGGCTAACACACGATTTTGCCCCGCTCGCCGCGCATCAAGCAGGGCACGGACCAGCTTAGCGCGCTTGGCTGGCTCGCAGACGGCTTGATATTGGCGAATACGCACATTATTGGGCGCAGCGTGGGGGTTAAACAGGCTCACACAGTGTTTACGGCCAATCACCACCAGCTCTTTGCCTGCGCCTGCTAACGCAAGTTGTAAGTCAGTACTTAGCGTGATCCCTGCGCCTAACACCACCCGCTCGATGGCATTAAGCGGCAACAAGCGAGGCGGCGCACTGTTATGCTGTATATGTAGCACCTGGTTGTTAATGTGGACATGATAGTCGGGCGAATCCAGTACGACTGTGGTCATAAGCCAAGCTCCATCGTTGAACATGGCCCCAGTGTACTCAGCGCATTTACCCATGATCTGTGTTCACCAATTGGTGAACGCCTGGTGTTGCCCTACTCAACCGCCTTAACGTGATACGCTTGCAAGTAGGCGCCCATGCTCTCCAGTTGCGTGGCGGTCAGTTCTTGCCCGCGTTGTGACCAGGTGACCGGCACAGTTAAATGCCAGTAGCGGCCGCCACGGGCCGCGACGGCAGCAACCAGTGGGATCGGTAACGTACCGATCACCGTGTCCCCAGCTTGAATCGTCTCTACGTCCAAATGAGGGAGCCACGCATCCACCTGCACATTTTGTCTTGCACACCACTCTACAGCGCCTTGATGGCGTGTCACCAAATAGATCATGCCGCACTGACTCCTACCCGCATCCCTCTATGCTAGCGCATGTTTTGTTGGCACTTAGCCAGCGCGGCCTCGATGGCTTTGATCGTGACCGGCTCGCAAAGCGCAATATTGACGTCGTTAGCACGGTTGCGCATTGCATCAGGACAAGCATAAACACTCACTAATAAGCTTTGCCCATATACCCCCCCCAACTTACGGCTCAGGTTATCCAGTTTTTGGGTCACATCTTGGCTGTTGGCAAATTTAGATTGCCAATTGACTGCCTTACATTCGATGGTTAACAGCTGATTATTGTGGCGCACTAACACATCAAATTCGTTGTTTTTACCTTTACTCGCGGTGTTTTCAGTTAGAAAGTTTGCGCGATCATGGCGATCGCCCCATACACCTTCCACATTCATCATCACTTCTTCAAACCCAGCGCCTTTGGCAACTAGATAGGTTAATTCCTCTAGCCACATTCCAGCTAAATAGCGGCATGCCTCATAGCTGGTAAAGGTGATCTCCTGTTCTCCCTCGCTCCATTCAATTAAACCTTCATCCGCCAATCGTTGATAGAGCTTGGCCCATGTATTGAACGGCGCGTGGGAAAGGATTTGGGTCGCCGTATTCGGGTAATCTTTGGCTGCCTCACTCGCGTGAAAGTGTAGCTGGCCGAGCATCTGGGGGTTTTTCTCCTTACTATAGTGCTTGGCTAAAAACCGGCTCAAGGCTTCACGCGCCACCACCTCGTCATCGTTGCTGGCATCAATGGCGCCGGTCATCATAAAGCCATTGGCTTCAAGCAACTGATCCAAGCTGAGCACCGACTGATAAGGCAAGGGAGGCAACTGCAGCCCGTCTTCGTCGTTTAAGATCGGAATCGCTTTGTTTTGGCTATCGGTATAAATGATTAACGCCCAATTGGGATCTTGCCCTGGCTCCGCGTGCGCTTTGGCCATGATGTTGTATTGGTTAAACGCGTTGGTAAAGGTGAGTGACATGGGTTTGGTGCCGCCGGTGGCATTCAATATCCAGCGCATATCCGCAAACTCGGTGCTGAGACGATCGATCACCTCGCGCGCTTGTTGTTTCAGCGCCGCCACATCATGACTACTCCGGCCTTCAAAGAGTGTCACTTCAATATCGCGATCACGATACATATCGGCTAACGCCTCGGCGCGCGCTTTGAGCGTGTGATCGCCAAGCACCAGGATCACATGCGTGCAGGCGTTGTCGCCCAGTGCGGGAATAAGATTCGGGAGCAGTTGGTTCGAGACCAGATTGATATGGACGTGTTGCATGGCATCTCCTTATGGGGCTGGGGTAATGGGTCGCTAAACGCTGCCCAGTATCGCGGGCAAGTGATGAGGATAATCTTATCGATTATTCGACGCCAGCGCACGGATCACCAATTGGTGATGGCAGAAAAATCAAGCACAAGGAGGTTCGCTGTCGGCAGGGCGTGAAATCAAGATCCTAGGGCCTAGGGTTCTAGGACCTAGGCACTCCTATCAATCCCTTTCGTCAGGGCGTGGTCCGTGAGGACAGTATCTAAACGAGACCTTTTTCAGGGATTGCAGGTCTTAATCCCTTTAGTCAGGGCGTGGTCCGTGAGGACCTTGGGAAGTTCGTAAGAAGAAAAAGCAAATTCGGTCTTAATCCCTTTAGTCAGGGCATGGTCCGTGAGGACTAATGAAATCGAGAAAATTGTGGTCGTTGACGCGTCTTAATCCCTTTAGTCAGGGCGTGGTCCGTGAGGACGATAATCCATTGTCTGTCCAAGCGAAAATGAATAGTCTTAATCCCTTTAGTCAGGGCATGGTCCATGAGGACAGCGGTGAAAGCGAATCAGCATTAGGGGATCTAGGTCTTAATCCCTTTAGTCAGGGCATGGTCCATGAGGACCAAAGCGAGGCGGCAAGTTGAAATATAGCAGCGAGTCTTAATCCCTTTAGTCAGGGCATGGTCCATGAGGACCTTATGGAATGATAGATGTTAGCAAGTCTAACAAAGTCTTAATCCCTTTAGTCAGGGCATGGTCCATGAGGACATTCATTTCATTCACTAATTCCACTAGAGGAAGGAGTCTTAATCCCTTTAGTCAGGGCATGGTCCATGAGGACAAAAAACCACTCAAGGCTTTGTGCGTGCTGGCGTGTCTTAATCCCTTTAGTCAGGGCATGGTCCATGAGGACCCATGGTCACTTAGTAGCGGTTAACGATGACTTAGTCTTAATCCCTTTAGTCAGGGCATGGTCCATGAGGACCTATTGGAGATACTGTGTGAGAATCCAAAATTCAGTCTTAATCCCTTTAGTCAGGGCATGGTCCATGAGGACGATACCCAGTTGGATGATGATGATGAATTAGAACGTCTTAATCCCTTTAGTCAGGGCATGGTCCATGAGGACTCAAACGCGATGTTCCAAATACCGCAGATGTCTGGTCTTAATCCCTTTAGTCAGGGCATGGTCCATGAGGACACCTACTTTACCAAACGTTTCTACCGAGAAAAACGTCTTAATCCCTTTAGTCAGGGCATGGTCCATGAGGACTATTTCAATTTATAACTGATTGTTTTTAATTTTGCAAGTTGCAAAATAAACAAGCGTTTTAAACACGCTTAATTTTAACAAAATACGCAAATGACGTGCCATTTTTTATTCCCGCGCGTAAGCGGCTGAGCGGCTTATTGATTTATTTTAATCTTCCCAATCCCACACGCGCCAAGTATTGGCGTGCAAATGCGCCTTGGCGGTGTCTTTTAGCATCCAGGTAAAACTGTCACTGTTTGCACGGTTATCCGACAAACACCATGACGAAAATTGATGACAGTTGTCAAACAGCACATTGTAGTCTTGACGCTTGCCTATCTCCTGCATCGCCCGCGCGGCGGCCGCCGGTGAGCCGACGGCTTGCTTATCGCGGCATGAAACATAAATACTGATCGCCGGGTTAAAGCCACCCAGGCGTTGTAGAAAACGCGCCGGCGACACGGCTTCGACTCGACCGTCGCCATTTAAATGGACAATCTGGTCATTCCCCACATAAATCCCTGAATGCTCAAACGCGAGCGCCAAATCGCAATAGACAAGGCTACCGGGCACGGGTTGTACTTTGTCACGTAAAACATTATCAACAAAGCTTTCCGCCAACCCAGAGGTTAACCCGAAAGCCACACCGGTTCCTGCATAGGTTTTCATCTGCTTTTCTCCTCACTTAATACCGATTACGCCGATTGTGATTGCACACGACGTCGATGCCTTGGCAGGTGGGCGAGCACGTGCGCCATGACCGCCTCAAGGTTGTAGTGATATTCTGCGCTATAACACACAGGCCGTGCGATTGAGAGCCCCGTTGACTCGGCAATCCGCGCTTGTACGGATGCCGCTTTTTGGCTTAAAAAGTCAGCCAAGGTGTGATCGGGCGAGTGAGTTATCCTATCCCAGTGTCGCCCTTTCATCGCCATATCGGCTTGGTTGATCATCACCGCCACCCGCTCTGGGGCAATATACGGCAAGACCGCGGTTTCCAGCAGTGTGACACTGGTACCCAGGTCTCGGATCCCGCCTTCTAAGATCACCACCACCATATCAATGAAGCCATACTCGCCGCCGCCTTGCGTGCTGGTACAGGTTTCTTCAAGGCTACGTTGAATCGCCAAACGATGCCGTTGATCGGCGGCTTTGCCATCCCCCAGCCCGGCAGAATCATGAAAACGCAGGCTGTCTGACATGGCATAGCCACTGATTTGCTGGGTATGCGGATCAACGCCACTGCCAACGTCTGCCACCGGGGCCTTTGCCAGTGCATTAATGGTGCTGCTTTTGCCACTGCCGGTGGCCCCAACCAGTAACACATCAAGCGGGAATAGCAGACCGCGTTGGCGCATCGCCGTATCGAGCTGGGTGAAATAAGACATCGCTTCTCCTATTATCTAGCCTGTAAAGGGTGTCACTACTGTCGCTGTGAGTTAAGGCGGCATGTGCCGCCTCTGGGCCACCTCAACTGAATAGCCCAACAAAGAACCCAACCGCTGCTCCAGCGGCCGCGCCCAGCATTTTTCCTGGGGCACCAAAGTAGCTACCCAACTCTGCGCCTTTTTCCGCGCCCTCGGTGACTGACTCCCACAACGACTTGCGCACGGACTCGCGATAGTCTTCATCGCTATCGTTGTGCTTACGCATCGCTTTGTCACGATTAATGTCGCGCATTAACGCCACACGTTTGCTTGCTTTCACGTGGCGCAAGATATAGGCGAACAACTTTCCCATGTTATAGGGGGGTTGTTGCTCGTCGCCCTCTTTGTAGCCTGCGGCGTAATGCACCACCTCGACATCCTCACCGGTGGCCTCATTAATCCGGCGCTTTGTTGATTGGATCTTGTCACGCAAGAATGCCTCCAACGGTGGCTGTGGCTGATTGTTAACCGGATCCCAATGCCGCCCTTTCATGGCCATATCGGCTTGGTTAATCCCCACCAGTAAGCGGTCGGTATGCTCGCCCAGTGCGGGAATAATCACCTCGTTAATCAACTCAAACGAGGTGCCAAGATCACGGCTGCTACCATCTAACACCACTAGCACTAGGTCGATCAGTAATTCACCGTTTTCATCGCACTCTTCGAGCTTATTGATGATATTACGCGCATGCCGAATATCGCTCTCGCGGCCATCCCCTAACCCTGGGCTATCGAACAAAACCAGGTTGTTGAACTGATACTGCTCGATGGCCATGGTCTCCGGATCGGGGCTTTGTCCGACTTTGGCCTTATCGGCGGCAAACAGCGCATTAATGGTGGATGACTTACCACATCCTGTTGCGCCCGTGACTAAAATATTCACCGGCCGATTGCCAAGCTCGCCAAACATGCAAAACCAACTGTGCTCTCGCGGGTGGTTTGCGCCTGTCATGCTCTGCTCGCTACCTTGCATCTGCGCCTGGGTGTGTTGATTCCGCGTCATAAGCGTTCTCCTGTTATCGGGTTGCTGTGATAAACAACGCGCCTTGCTGGCTGCGTTGTGGCAATGACTCAATGCTATCTCACTGGGATAAGGGCCGCGGCCCTCGACCAATTGGTGAAAGTCTTAGCGCCGCGCCGGTGTACCCACGATGATCTTGGCTTTGGGGATCCCAGCAATGTCACGCACATAGTGGTAACTGTCGGCCTCATCAACCCGCACGGGTTTGTTCAGCAACTCGCTGACTAAACTGGCGTGGATCAGGTATTGGTGGCCATGACAGTGCAGCATCACAAAGTGTTCGGCGCGTTCAGAAAGCTCCATCCAACTATTGGGGAGGGCGCCACAAATGAGTCGTTTTAGCGCGGCACGCGCGGCCGATTTAGCACGACGACACGCGGCCATTGCCACTAATTTCCAGCCACGTTTGGCTTTAAATAAAATCGCGGCGATCACCCGCTTGCCACGCACAACCAATTGCCAGCGCTGGGTTTGTGCCAGCATGTGCGGCTTATTGGTGTAATGCAGACCACCTTTCACATGGGCATAACTGGCCACCAACAACGCCCAGACTTGATCGGCATAGTCTTGCATTTGGCTGGCGGTGGTGACGGTGATGGTTTGTGTCTGCATGGCTCGCCCCTGTGCTGTAAAACCATGCTTAGGTTACAGAGTGCGATGCAAAATAGGCGGGATGACCAATTGGTGAACAAGTGTTGCGTATGGGAAGCGATGAAGCGGGGGGACGTGATGATGAAGCGGGATGCTTTTGTCAGGGGGTGAAATCAAGGGCCTAGGAGTCTAGGACCTAGGCACTACCTATCCCTTTCGTCAGGGCATGGTCCGTGAGGACGTAAGCTGGAAGAGATGCGAGACTACTGCTATCGGTCTTAATCCCTTTAGTCAGGGCGTGGTCCGTGAGGACAAAGATGCCTTGATGC
The DNA here is from genome assembly GCF_003390965.1 of Salinivibrio sp. HTSP. NCBI lineage: Bacteria > Pseudomonadati > Pseudomonadota > Gammaproteobacteria > Vibrionales > Vibrionaceae > Salinivibrio > Salinivibrio sp. HTSP. The sequence goes on along the minus strand of NZ_PXUD01000022.1, from coordinate 1,917 downwards.
TGGTGAGCGACCGCATCGGTCTTAATCCCTTTAGTCAGGGCGTGGTCCGTGAGGACGAAAATGGATTACCCGTGACGACCGATCCGATACGGTCTTAATCCCTTTAGTCAGGGCGTGGTCCGTGAGGACAATGTGGCCCTTGTGGTAAATTATCACGATTATAAGTCTTAATCCCTTTAGTCAGGGCGTGGTCCGTGAGGACTGACGCGTTTGCGTTAATCAGCTTGGACTCTTAAGTCTTAATCCCTTTAGTCAGGGCGTGGTCCGTGAGGACATGACACTTCGTTCACTGAAAACCACGACGCTTCAGTCTTAATCCCTTTAGTCAGGGCGTGGTCCGTGAGGACCATGTCGTCTAGTGCATTTTCGTCGTACAGGTTTTTGTCTTAATCCCTTTAGTCAGGGCGTGGTCCGTGAGGACCATGTAGAAAACATTATGTTTCCTGATACTTTTGAGGTCTTAATCCCTTTAGTCAGGGCGTGGTCCGTGAGGACGTAACCTTTGTTAAGTAACGTTTGTCTAACGCTAGTCTTAATCCCTTTAGTCAGGGCGTGGTCCGTGAGGACGTTGATCTAACTTTGGATGTCACTGTCACTGAACGTCTTAATCCCTTTAGTCAGGGCGTGGTCCGTGAGGACTATTTCAATTTATAACTGATTGTTTTTAATTTTGCAAGTTGCAAAATAAACAGGCGTTTTAAACACCCTTAATTTCAGAAAATTATGCAATCTGTATGCCCTTTTTCATCTATCCTCCGTAAGCACATGAATTACCTATTATCTTATTTTAATTCCCCCCTCCCTACACACTAGCCCCTTATGAGTCGTTTGCAGTGATGCAATAGCAAGGGCGTTTAGTCGCCGATATCATCACGCGCCTGCAGATAGCTGCAGGCGCTCAGCTAAAGCCGTCTCACCCCTCTTACACGCCATAAACCACGTCTACCGAGGGTATTAATACATATACCCAAGCCAATCCATATGCCCTGCTGGCCATGATTTGTCTTTCATCGGTTTTACATACAATTCATCGACATACTCGACCGCTACGCCATAGTTGGTATGTTCATGAATGCGTAGCCAAGAGGCATGTGACTCGACAAGCTGAAAGCCATTAGCCACATAAAAATCGTGCAGCTCAGAGATGAGAATAATGAAATCAACATCTTTGTCTTTGGCATAGTCAGTCAGTTGCGCCAGCATACCCGAGCCAATCCCTTTTCTTTGCCAAGCGCTGTCGATGCAAAAATCACTCACCCCTAATACTTTGTATACGTCGCCACCGACATTCACTGCCCTATAATCCAACCCCATATAACCAATCAGTTGATTACCTTGGTACTGCAATGCCCGCATGTGGAGAAGCTGCTTATAGTAAGAACGGGAAACTTGGTGGTCAGGAAATGCCTTGTTTCTAAGCGCTTGAATAGCCTCATGCTGCGCGTTCGACACTTCGATTTCTGGGAGAATTTCCATATTTAAGCTATTGATAATAAATCCATTTATTCAATTATTAACCAGTTCGCCATACTAATAGGGTTCCAATCATCTTGTCTTATCGGTGACGGGCAAATGTGTTTTAGTTCACACAATAAAAATGGCGGCTTCTACGTAAAGTAAAAGCCGCCATTACTTTACAACCTTGATTAGCGCTCGATGATAACCAGATCGATTACGCCCTTGGGTCCGGGATGGTTTTAAAGGTAGCGTCGAAAACCTTGTTGTCACCCTCAGAGAGGTTTAACTGATAACTAAGTGATTTTTCATAAAACTCTATAGCTTGGGTTCGTTCTCCTGTGATCAATAGTGAATGACTTAAGACCGCATTCGTGAATGCTTGAATCCAATTCGCGCCTCAGGGCGAGCGCATGAGTGCGTATGCCAGCGAAAACCACCTGGTGCTTGGGCAGCTCAAGA